>NZ_JBEZGQ010000189.1:0-11203 GCF_040650095.1 Actinoplanes sp. NPDC048791
CGGCGGTGCTGCGGCGGGCGGCTTGGATTGTTGTGCCGAGGCCGCCCCCTGGGCGGAAGGCAGCGAGGCCGCGGCCACATCCGTCTCCGTGGAGATCGCCGCAGCGGCAGAGGTGGGTTGCATGGCTTCTGTACTGAGCAGCCTCGGTGCATCGCCCTCGGCCGCAGGCGCAGGATGAGTCATGGTGTCGGAGATCGGCGGCACCGCCGCCGGCCGCATCGGCGCAGCCGGCGTCGCCGCACTATCCGCCGCTCCAGCACCCACCGACCCGGCCGAGGCCGCCACACTCTCCGTTGTTGCCGCTCCCACCGAGTCGGCTTGATCCGCCGCCGCCGTGTGCCCGGGCTTGGCCGGCGCCTCAGCCCCCGTCCGCGCAGCCTGATCCGCCGCGGCGACCACGATGATCGCGCCCTCCGCCACCGGCAGTTCCGGCTGTTCCAGCACCGTAGGCGCGATCCCCAGCTCCCCGTGCAGCAGCCGGGCCACCAACGGCACCCGCGAAGACCCACCGACCAGGAACAACCCGGCCAGCTCGGTCGGCCCCACCCCGGCCGCCCGGATCACCACGCCGGCCTCGGCCACCCCGCGCCGCAGCAACGGCCCCGCAGCGGTCTCGAACTCGTCCCGGGTCAGATGCGCCGCGTGCTCCACCCCCGGCACCGGCACCGGAGCGAGCGCCGTACGGGAAAGCATCTCCTTCGCCCCGCGGACGTCCTCCCAGAACTGCCGCCGCGCCCGCCACTGGGCCAGGGTGACCGGCTCGGTCAGCGCTGCCCACGCACCTGGCTCGCTGCCGCTCAGCTCGGCGCCGAGATGCTCGACCAGCGCCGCGTCAAGATCGAGCCCGCCCAGGTCGTCGATACCGCCGGACGCAGCGACCGCGAACCGCGGCAGCCCCTCCGGCGTGACTCCCTCGTTGCGGACGACGGCGATGTCCAGCGTGCCGCCGCCGAAGTCGAAGACTGCCAGCGCCGAGCCGACCGGCACCGGGCGGCGCAGTACGTCCACGAAGTAACGCGCCGCCGCGACCGGCTCGGGCAGCAAATGCGTGGCCGGCGGCCATCCGGCTCGGGCCAGCGCCGTCGTCAGGACCTCGCGACGCCGGGCACCCCAGGCCGCCGGATAGGTCAGCACGGCCGGCGGCAGGAATCCCGTGGCCGCGACGGCCTCCCGGGCCACCGCGCCGAGCAGCGCCGCCAGCAGGTCAGCCGTCGGCACCTCGGTGTCGCCGAGCAGGACGGTCTCCGCGTCGACGTGCCGTTTCGGGTTCGGTTCCAGCCGGCCCGGCTCGGCCTGACCGAGCCGGACCGCGTCCCGGCCGACGTGCAGCCGGCCGGTTGTGTCCAGGTAGACCGCCGACGGCAGCAGCGGCTGGCCGTCGAAGAGCAACGGCCGGGTGCGGCCGTCGGGCCGGCGCAGCATCGCCACCGTGTGCGACGTGCCGAGGTCGACGCCGAGCAGCCAACCGCCGCGCGCCATGCCGTCGGTCATGCCCTGCTCCTCCGCGCCACGGTCCACTCGGCCCGTCACGTTACAGGCAGGCCGCGACTACCCGTAGATGCGGCGGCGGGACACTTCGGCGAGGGTGACCGCGGCGGCGACGCTGGCGTTCAGCGACTCCACCTCGGACATCATCGGGATGCTCACGCGCAGGTCGCAGGTCTCGCCGACCAGCCGGGACAGGCCGCGACCCTCGGAGCCGACGACCACCAGCAGCGGGCCGACAGCGACCTCGAGCTGGTACAGGTCGGTCTCGCCGTCGGCGTCCAGGCCGATCGCGGTGAAGCCGGCCTGCTGGGCCGCCTTGATCGAGCGGGTCAGGTTGACCACCTGGGACACCGGCACGCGCGCGGCCGCGCCGGCGCTGGTGCGCCACGCGGTCGCCGTGATGCCCGCTGCCCGGCGCTCGGTCATGAAGACGCCGTGCGCACCGAACGCGGCCACCGAGCGGATCACCGCACCCAGGTTGCGCGGGTCGGTCACCCCGTCGAGGGCCACCAGCAGCGGCGCGGTCTGCTCCATCGCCGCGGCCACGAGGTCGTCGAAATTCTCGTACGCGAACGGGGGCACCTGCAGCCCGACGCCCTGGTGCAGGACGCCGCCGGTCATCCGGTCGAGCTCGAGCCGGCTGATCTCCAGGATCGGGATGCCCCGGTCACCGGCCGTCCGGACGATCTCGACGACCCGGTCATCAAGATCGATGCCCTGCGCCACGTAGAGGGCCGTCGCCGGGATGGACGCGCGCAACGCCTCGTTCACCGGGTTGCGGCCGAGCAGCAGCTCGGGACCTTCCCGGGTCGGGTTGGACTTGCGTCCGGGGGCGATCCGGGGACCGGTGCGGCCCTGCGGGCGGTTGCCCCGCTGCTGGGCCGGCCGGCCGGTGGTGCCCCGGCCGCCGCCGCGACCCCAGGTGGTGTCCTTGGTGCCCGGGATGCCGACCTTGGGCGCGCGACCCTCGGCAGCGGCGGCGCGCCGCTCCTTCTCCTGCTTGCGCGCCGTCTTGTCGGGCAGCTTCTCCGTGCCGGAGTAGCCCTTGTGCCAGGGCCGCTCGTCGGCGGGCAGCGTCTTGCCCCGGCCCTTGAGGCCCGAGCTCGACCTGTTCTTACCGCCGGAGCCGGCGGTGGCGCCCTTCTTGGCCGACACGCGCTTGCTCACATTGAACGAATTTCCCGGCATCAGTGCTGCTCTCCTACCGTCCAGCGCGGCCCGGCCGGAGTGTCCTCCACCTGAACTCCCGCGTGTTTCAACTGGTCGCGGACCGAGTCGGCCGCCGCCCAGTCCTTGCGTGCGCGCGCCTGTGCGCGCTGCTCGAGTGCGAGCGCCACCAGCGAGTCGACGATCGGCTTGAGGTCGCCGCCCTCGTCGCCGCTGCGCCAGGCGTCGTCGAGCGGGTCCAGCCCCAGCACGCCCAGCATCGCCCTGACCTCGGTCAGGGCGGCGCGCACGCCGGTCTCGTCGCTCGCGGCCAGCGCGGTGTTGCCCTCGCGGATCGTGTCGTGCACGACGGCCAGCGCCGCCGAGGTGTTCAGGTCGTCGTTCATCGCCGCGGCGAAGGCCGGCGGCACGTCCTTCGGCCGGCCGGAGCCGACGACCTCGACCGCCCGCTGCACGAAACCCTCGATCCGGCGGTACGCCGTGGCGGCCTCTCGCAGCGCCTCGTCGGAGTAGTCGATGCGGGAGCGGTAGTGCGGCACGCCCAGGTAGTAGCGCAGCTCGACCGGGCGGATGCCCATGGCCAGCACCGCCTGCACGTCGATCACGTTGCCCAGCGACTTGCTCATCTTGGCCTCGCCGAGGTTGAGCAGCGCGTGGTGCACCCAGTAGCGGGCGAACGACAGCCCGGCCGAGTGCGACTGGGCGATCTCGTTCTCGTGGTGCGGGAAGGTCAGGTCGAGGCCGCCGCCGTGGATGTCGAACTCGGGGCCGAGGTAGCGCCGGGCCATCGCGGAGCACTCGATGTGCCAGCCGGGCCGGCCGCGGCCCCACGGGGAGGCCCAGGACGCGTCGCCCGGCTCGTCGGCCTTGACGCCCTTCCACAGGGCGAAGTCGGCGGGGTGGCGCTTGCCGCGTTCGGGGGCCTCGCCGGCGGAGAGCATGTCCTCCGGGCGCTGCCCGGACAGGGAGCCGTACTCGCGGTAGCTGGGGACGTCGAAGTACACGTCGCCGGTGCCCTCGGCCGACACGTACGCGTGCCCGCGCTCGATCAGCTCGGCGATCAGCTCGTGCATCTCGGTGATGTGCCCGGTGGCCAGCGGCTCGTACGTCGGTGGCAGCACGTTGAGGGCGCGGTAGTCGGCTTCGAGGACGAGCTTGTTCGCGTACGCGATCGCCCAGAAGGGGCGGCCCGTCTCCAGCGACTTCACCAGGATCTTGTCGTCCACGTCGGTGATGTTGCGGACGAAGGTCACGTCGAGGCCGATGTGCAGCAGCCAGCGCCGCAACACGTCGTAGTTGACCGCTGACCGCAGGTGGCCGATGTGCGGCACCGACTGGACGGTGAGGCCGCACAGGTAGATACCGACCTGACCGGGCGTCATCGGGACGAAGTCCCGGACGGATCGGGTCGCGGTGTCATGCAGGCGGAGCGTCACCGTACAAGGGTACCGACCTCCGCCACGAAGTAACCTCCCGCCCGAGTGACGCCGGGCGGGAGGTTATCCACAAGCTCGTCCACAGCCGCTCAGGGGCGGGTCATCCGGAGCACGTCGAGGGCCGTGTCGAGCTGCTCCTCGGTCAGCGTGCCGTTCGCCACGTGACCCCGCTCGATGACCACGGCGCGGATGGTCTTGTCCTCCTTGAGGGCCTGCTTGGCGATCGCCGCGGCCTCGTCGTAGCCGAGGAAGCGGTTGAGCGGCGTGACGATGGACGGCGATCCCTCGGCGTAGCCGCGGACCACGTCCTCGTTGACCTCGAGCCCGTCGATGCAGCGGTCGGCGAGCATCCGGGCCGCCGCGGCCAGCAGCTTGATCGACTCCAGCAGGTTGCGGGCCATCACCGGCAGCATCACGTTGAGCTCGAAGTCGCCCTGGGTGCCGGCGAAGGCCACCGCCGCGTCGTTGCCGATGACCTGGGCCACGACCTGGCGGACCGACTCGGGCACCACCGGGTTCACCTTGCCCGGCATGATCGACGAGCCCGGCTGCAGGTCGGGCAGGCGCAGCTCGCGCAGGCCGGCCCGCGGTCCCGAGCCCATCCAGCGGATGTCGTTCACGATCTTGTAGAGGCTGACGGCGACGACCCGGAGCTGCCCGGACGCCTCGACCAGCGCGTCCCGGGCGCCCTGGGCCTCGAAGTGGTTGCGCGCCTCGCTCAGCGGCAGCCCGGTCATCTCCTTGAGCAGCGAGATCACCGCGGGCGCGAAGCCGGGCGGGGTGTTCACCCCGGTGCCGACCGCGGTGCCACCCAGCGGCAGCTCGGCCAGCCGGGGCAGGGTGTCGGTGAGCCGGTCGATGCCGTTCTGGATCTGCGCCGCGTACCCGGAGAACTCCTGACCCAGGGTGACCGGCGTCGCGTCCATGAGGTGGGTACGGCCGGATTTGACGATCTGCGACCAGTCGTTGGCCTTCGCGCTCAGCGCGACCACGAGGTGGTCCAGGGCCGGGATCAGGCTGCTGGTCATCGCCTCGGTGGCAGCCAGGTGGATCGACGAGGGGAACACGTCGTTGCTGGACTGCGAGGCGTTGACGTGGTCGTTGGGGTGCACCGGCCGGCCCAGCGCCCGGGTGGCCAGCTCGGCGATGACCTCGTTGGTGTTCATGTTGGACGACGTGCCGGACCCCGTCTGGAACACGTCGATCGGGAACTGGTCGTCGTGACCACCGTCGGCGACGTGCGCGGCGGCCGTCACGATGGCCTTGGCCAGGTCGTCCTCCAGCACCCCCAGCGACGCGTTGACCTGCGCGGCCGCGCCCTTGATCTGGGCCAGGGCCCGGATGTGCGCGGGTTCGAGCCCACGTCCGGAGATCGGGAAGTTCTCCACCGCCCGCTGGGTCTGCGCCCGCCAGAGGGCGTCGGCCGGGACCCGGACCTCGCCCATGGTGTCGCGTTCGATCCGGTAACCACTCTCGTCAGTCGTCGTCACACTTCCATCCTGCCCCCGGCGGCCGGGGTCCGCAGTTGATCCGGGCCACTGTCGAGCCCGGTTGGACGTCACCCGGGCCGGAACGTATCGTCGCCAGGGGTTTGGACTTCCCCGACGAACAGGATCTTTGTCATGCGAACCGCCCTCACCGCTGTCTCTCTCGCCTGCGTGCTGCTCACCGCGGCCGCCTGCAGCAGCGACGACAACGGCGCCGAGCCGATCGCCGAAGCACCTGTGGCGGAGGCGCCCTCGTCGGTGACGAGCACCGTGCCGGAGCCGGACTACGAAGCCAGCGACCGCAAGGTCTGCGCGACGCTGACCAAGGTCTTCGACGCGGACGTGGCCCAGTTCGGCACCGCGATGGGCAAGATGATCGCCTACAAGGAGGCGAAGCAGACCCCCGAGGCGGAGCAGGCCCGCAAGTCGGCCAGCAAGGAGCTCAAGGAGGTCGCCGCCAAGGTGCGCCAGGCCACCGCGGACGCCGAGAACCCCGAGCTCAAGCAGGCCGGCGCGGTGTCGGCGACGAAGTTCGCCAAGAGCGCCGACGACAAGGCCCTCTTCGACAAGGTGAAGACCACCAAGGACCTGGACCGGACGCTGGCGACGAAGATGCCCGACTGGATGGACCCGGTCGCCGGCCTCTGCGGGAGCTGAGCGCCGGGCCCTACCGCCGGCCGATGCTCAGCACCGGCTTGGTGACCTCGGCGAAGAAGTCGTTGCCCTTGTCGTCCACCACGATGAAGGCCGGGAAGTCCTCGACCTCGATCTTCCAGACCGCTTCCATGCCGAGCTCCGGATACTCCAGGACCTCGACGTGGCGGATGCAGTCCTGGGCCAGCCGGGCCGCCGGGCCGCCGATCGAGCCCAGGTAGAAGCCGCCGTGGCTCTGGCAGGCGCTGGTCACCTGGCCGGAGCGGTTGCCCTTGGCCAGCATCACCAGGGAGCCGCCCGCGGCCTGGAACTTCTCCACGTAGGCGTCCATCCGGCCGGCGGTCGTCGGGCCGAAGGAGCCCGACGCGTAGCCCTCGGGCGTCTTGGCCGGGCCCGCGTAGTAGACCGCGTGGTCGCGCAGGTACTGCGGCATCGGCTCACCGGCGTCGAGGCGTTCGGCGATCTTCGCGTGCGCGATGTCGCGGGCGACGACCAGCGGGCCGGTCAGCGAGAGCCGGGTCTTGACCGGATACTTGCTCAGCTCGGCCCGGATCTCGGCCATCGGCCGGTTCAGGTCGACCCGGACGACCTCGTCGGTCTCCAGGTTGTCGTCGGTCACGTCCGGCAGGTAGCGGGCCGGGTCCGGCTCGAGGCGCTCCAGCCAGACGCCCGAAGGGGTGATCTTCGCCAGCGCCTGCCGGTCGGCCGAGCAGGAGACCGCGATCGCCACCGGGCAGGACGCGCCGTGCCGGGGCAGGCGGATCACCCGTACGTCGTGGCAGAAGTAACGGCCGCCGAACTGTGCGCCGATGCCGAAGTCGCGGGTCAGCTCGAGGACGGCTGCCTCCAGCTCGACGTCGCGGAAGCCGTGCGCGGACATCGAGCCGGCCCGGGGCAGGTTGTCCAGGTACTTCGCGCTGGCCAGCTTGGCGGTCTTGAGGGCGTACTCGGCGCTGGTGCCGCCGATCACGACCGCGAGATGGTACGGCGGGCAGGCCGACGTGCCGATCAGGCGCAGCTTCTCGTCCAGGAACTCCATCATCCGCGCCGGGTTCAGCAGCGCCTTGGTCTCCTGGTAGAGGTACGACTTGTTGGCCGAGCCGCCGCCCTTGGCCATGAACAGGAACTTGTACGCGTCCGGCTGGCCGCCCGGGTCCTCGGCGTAGAGCTCGATCTGGGCCGGCAGGTTGGAGCCGGTGTTGCGCTCGTCCCACATCGTCAGCGGCGCGAGCTGCGAGTAGCGCAGGTTCAGCCGGGTGTACGCCTGGTAGACGCCCTGGGCGATGGCCTGCTCGTCGGTGCCGTCGGTCAGCACGTGCCGGCCGCGCTTGCCCATCACGATCGCCGTACCGGTGTCCTGGCACATCGGCAGCACGCCGCCGGCCGCGATGTTGGCGTTGCGCAGCAGGTCCAGGGCCACGAACCGGTCGTTCGGGGAGGCCTTCGGGTCGTCGATGATGGACCGCAGCTGGGCCAGGTGGGCCGGGCGCAGGAAGTGCGCGATGTCGTGCATGGCCTCGGCCGTCAGCAGCGTGAGCAAGCTCGGGTCGACGGTCAGGAACCGCCGGCCGCCGGGCCCCTCGACCACGTCGACACCCTCGTCGGCCAGGAGTCGGTACTCGGTCAGGTCGTCACCCGTCGGCAACAGTGGCGAGTACGAGAAAGCGGCGGCTCTGCTCATGACGGGCAAGCCTAGGCCAGCGCCCGTACGAGGCGCGAACCAGCACGGTCACGGGTCGATCACTGTGCGGGCGACGAGCCGAACGGCAGGTACGCCATGTCCCGCCCGGCGACCAGGATCAGGCCCCCCGGTCCCACCGCGAAGACCTTCGCATCGGTACGCGCTTCGGTCAGCACCCCACCGGTACGCGGGCTCAGCGCGATCACCCGGGCCGGCTTGCGCTGGGCCACCACCGCCGCGTACGGCGTCAGCGCGGCCTGCGTGTCCGCGGTGATGCCCCGCCGCCAGGCCACCTTGCCCCGGCCGAAGGACCGGGCCACCAGCGTCCGCTTGTCCTCGGTACGGACCAGCGCGTACTGGTCGTCGACGGCGAGGACGTCCTGGCCCCGTTCACCCCGCCAGAGCACCCGGCCGTCGTGGGCGGAGATCAGCTCGCGGCGGCCCACCGGGTCGACGCCGAGCACGACCTCGTCCCCGCCGGCCGGGTCGTGTTCCTGCTTGCAGGACGACCCGTTGTCGGCGGTCCGCAGGTTGAGCCCGTCCCGCTGCCAGACCGGCCGGCCGTTGGGCGGGTCGTTCGCGACGACGCCGTAGTAACAGGTGCCGTCGCGGGCCTCGCCGGTGACCGTGAGGACCCGGCTGCCGACGACGGCGACACGCTGGTCCCGGGCCGGGGTACGGGTCTGCACGACCCGCCCCTGGGCGGTGTCGATCACGTCGATCTTGCCGTCGCCGGGCAGACCGACGAGGTTGGGCAGCCGCCTCGGCCCGGCCGCCCGGCTGTCGATCTGCGACGAGCTCAGCGGCTGCGTGTCGGGCAGGTCCGGGTTGGCGGCGTCCAGCACGAAGCCGATGCCCGGGGTGCCGATCGTCCACATCGGCTTGCTGCCGCGCGGCTCCCAGGCGCTCAGCTCACACTCGCCGGCCTTGGGGCAGCGCAGGTCGAGGACCGCGTCGGAGTAGGTCCATACGGCGGTGGCCTGGGTGTCGCGGCGGCGGACCGCGCCGGTGGCCGGGTCCAGGACCTCGTACCCCTTGGTCAGCAGGCGCCCGACGACCACGACCGCGTCGCTGTCGCCGCCGGCGACACCGGCCCAGTCGGCATCCGACTTCCAGAGCCGGACCCCGGCGGTGATCCCCGTACGCCTCGACGGAGGTTCGGTATTCGACCACGACAGCACCGCCGCTGATCGTGACGCTGCGCGGTGAGCCGCCGATGGGGGTCTGCCAGGTGGCGACGCCTTCGGCGATCGGGTCGCTCTGGTTGATCCAGGACCAGATCTTCGGGAACGGGTTCCACACGCCGGTGGTGGCCAGGATGACGACGACCACGACGCCGACCAGCGCGTAGCCTTTCGCCGACCCGCCGGAAGCCACGTCGGACACGGTAACGAGATCGACAGGCCCCGACCGCGAGCCCGAAAGGCCCGTGTCGCGGGCTTATGCCCGGCTTGCCGCCCGGACCAGCGGCATCGTGCGGTACGGGATCTGCTCGGCCAGCGCGATGATGGTCGACGCCCGCAGGATCCCCTCGTAGGTGACGATCTCGTCGATGACCCGTTGCAGGTCGGCGTTCGAACGGGCCACGATCCGGCACATCAGGTCCCCGCTGCCGGTGATCGTGTGCGCCTCGAGGACCTCCGGGATGTCCGCCAGGTGCGCGGTCACCGCCGGGTGGCCGTACCGCTGACTGATCTCCAGGGTGACGAAGCTCATCACGCCGTAGCCGATCGCGGCCGGCGACACGTCCGGGCCGAAGCCGCGGATCGCGCCCCGCGCGATCAGCTTGTCCAGCCGGGCCTGGACCGTGCCGCGGGCCACCGCCAGCCGGCGGGAGAGCTCCAGCACGCCGATCCGGGGCTCCGCCGCGAGCAGCGCGAGGAGCTTGCCGTCGAGCGCGTCCAACTGCACATCTTGTCCAGCCATATTGCCTCAGCACTCTACCGAATGTGCAGACTGACCAGCAGCAAATCCAACTATTGCCCAGCAGGCGACGGAGGGCCAGCCTCTGGACATGACGCAGATGTTGGAAACCGCCACCGAGACCGTCGACGTTTTCCCCGTCAAGGGCGTCGACCACCTCCAGTTCCTCGTGGGCAACGCCAAGCAGGCCGCCCACTACTACTCGACCGCCTTCGGGATGACCTGCGTGGCCTACCGCGGTCCCGAGCAGGGCTTCCGCGACTACGCCGAGTACGTGCTGGTCAGCGGCTCGGCCCGATTCGTGATCACCGGGGCGGTGCACGCCGGGGCGCCGCTCGCCGGGCACGTCACCAGGCACAGCGACGGCATCTTCGACATCGCGCTGGCCGTGCCGGACGTGGACGCGGCGTACAAGCACGCCCTCTCGGCCGGCGCCACCTCGGTCAGCGAGCCGCACGACCTCACCGACGAGCACGGCACCGTCCGGCTCGCCGCCATCGCCGCGTACGGCGACACCATCCACACCCTGATCGACCGCTCGAAGTACGACGGGCCGTTCCTGCCCGGCTTCGTGGCCCGCGGCCCGATCGTCGACCGGCAGCCCGCGATCGACGCCGGCCTGCAGCCCAAGCGCTTCTTCCAGGCGGTCGACCACGTCGTCGGCAACGTCGAGCTCGGCAAGATGGACGAGTGGGTGGCCTTCTACGGCCGGGTGATGGGCTTCACGAACATGGCCGAGTTCATCGGGGACGACATCGCCACCGACTACTCCGCGCTGATGTCGAAGGTCGTCGCCGACGGCACCCGCAAGGTCAAGTTCCCGCTCAACGAGCCGGCCGTGTCGCAGCGCAAGTCGCAGATCGACGAGTACCTGGAGTTCTACGGCGGCCCCGGCGCCCAGCACATCGCAGTGGCCACCAACGACATCCTGGCCAGCGTCGACGCGATGCGGGCGGCCGGCTGCGAGTTCCTCGACACGCCGGACTCGTACTACGACGACCCCGAGCTGCGGGCGCGCATCGGTGAGGTGCGGGCCCCGATCGAGGAGCTGAAGAAGCGCAAGATCCTGGTCGACCGGGACGAGGACGGCTATCTGCTGCAGATCTTCACCAAGCCCGTGCAGGACCGCCCGACCGTCTTCTTCGAGCTGATCGAGCGGCACGGGTCGCTCGGCTTCGGCAAGGGCAACTTCAAGGCCCTGTTCGAGGCCATCGAGCGGGAGCAAGAGCTGCGCGGAAACCTGTAACACTGTCTCCGTGACGCAAGCGAACGACGACGCCGCGGCCGCGGCCGGCGGGGGCGCCCCGGTGGGCGCGAACGAGTGGGACGGCTACGCGGCGGCGGTGGTGTCGGATGCGGGCGTCGAG
>NZ_JBEZGQ010000190.1:0-11184 GCF_040650095.1 Actinoplanes sp. NPDC048791
GGAGACACCTGCGGTGCCGGTGACCGGTTCGCCGCCACCGCCGCGCTGGCCCTGGCCTCGGGCGCGCTGGTCTCCGAGGCGGTCCAGCAGGCGGTCACCGCGGCGACCGAGTACGTGGCGGCCGGCGGCGTCACCGTCGCCCTCGCCCCGCCCGCGGACAAGCCCGACCGGCAGACCGAGGAGGCGAGCCGGGTGATCGCCCGGGTCCGCGCCCAGGGCGGCACGGTCGTGGCCACCGGCGGCTGCTTCGACCTGCTGCACATCGGTCACCTGGCGACCCTGCAGGCCGCCCGCAAGCTGGGCGACTGCCTGGTCGTCTGCCTCAACTCCGACTCCAGCGTCGCCGCCCTCAAGGGCCCCGACCGGCCGCTCACCGGCCAGGGCGACCGGGCCCGGCTGCTCGCCGCCCTCGACTGCGTGGACGCCGTCGTGGTCTTCGACGAGCCGACGCCCGAGGCCGTGCTGGCCCGGCTGCGCCCGGACATCTGGGTCAAGGGCGGCGACTACGCCGACGGCGGGCCGGACCTGCCCGAGGCCGAGCTCATGCACCGCTGGGGTGGCCAGACCGTCATCGTCCCCTATCTCGACGGCCGTTCCACCACCAGGACCATCGCCGCCGCGCGCGGCCATTCGGAAGGAAACTCATGACCGACGCTGTCATCGTCACCGGCGGATCCAGCGGCCTGGGCGCCGCCGTCGTGGACGCCGTGCTCAAGGCCGGCGGCCGCCCGTTCGTCATCGACCGGCAGCCGCCCGCCGAGGGTGTCCCGTGGGTCGAGTGCGACCTGGCCGACACCCGGGCCGCCGAGGCCGCCACCCGCGAGGTCATCGCCCAGGCCGGCGGCAGCATCGACGGGGTGGTCACCGCGGCCGGCATGGACGTGCCCGGCGCGCTGGCCGACATCCCGGGCGAGACGTGGGACCGGATCGTCATGATCGATCTGCTGGCCACCGCCGCGGTCATCCGGGCGGCCATCCCGGCGCTCAAGGAGTCGCACGGCACGGTCGTGACCATCGCTTCCACGCTGGGCATCAAGGCGGTCAGCGACGCGACCGCGTACTGCGCCGCGAAGTTCGGCGTGGTCGGCTTCACCCGCTCGCTCGCCGCCGAGCTGGCCGGGCAGGTCGGCGTGACGCTGCTGATCCCTGGCGGCATGCGGACGAAGTTCTTCGACGACCGCGACGAGCAGTACAGGCCGGGCCCGGACGCGATCCTCAACGACCCGGCCAACGTGGCCAACGCGATCATGTTCGCGCTGACCCAGCCGGCCGGCAGCGCCGTGCGGGAGCTCATCGTCGCGGCCGAGCAGGAGACGTCGTACCCGTGATCCTGGTGTTGCGCGCCCTCGGCGTCGGCGACCTCGCCGCGGGCGTGCCCGCCCTGCGGGCGCTGCGCGCCGCGTTCCCGGACCGGACCTTGGCGCTGGCCGCACCGGCCTGGCTGACGCCGCTGATCGAGCTGATCGGCGGCGTCGACCGGATCGTGGCCACCGACGGGCTGGCCACGCCGCCGGTCGTGCCCGCCCCGGAACTGGCGGTCAACCTGCACGGCAGCGGTCCGGAGTCGCACCGGCTGCTCCAGGCGTTGCGACCCGCGCGGATGTGGGCGTTTGCCAACGCCGGCGCGGGGCATCTCGACGGCCCGACCTGGGCCGAGGAGGAGCACGAGGTGCGACGCTGGTGCCGGCTGCTGAGCCATTACGACGTACGGGCCGATCCCGGCGACCTGTCCCTGGCCGTGCCCGGGGTCGACGGGCCGCGCGGGGTCACGATCGTCCATCCGGGCGCGAAGTCCCCGGCGCGCCGCTGGCCGCACTTCGCGGCGGTCGCCCGAAAGCTGGCCGAGCGGGGCCAAGACGTGGTGGTCACCGGCTCGGCGGGGGAGCGGGACCTCGCCCTGACGGTGGCCCGCGACGCCGGTCTGCCGCCGACTGCCGTGCTGGCCGGGGACACCGGCCTCGATGAGCTGGCCGCGCTCGTCGCCCACGCCCGGCTGCTGGTCAGCGGGGACACGGGCATCGCGCACCTGGCCACCGCGTACCGGACGCCGTCGGTCGTGTTGTTCGGGCCGGTGCCGCCGCGCCGCTGGGGGCCGCCGCCGGACCGCGCGTACCACCGGGCGATCTGGCACGGCACCCGGGCCGAGCGGGGCGACACCATGGACCCCGGCGTCCATCCCGCATTGCTGCGGGTGAGCGTCGACGAAGTGCTCGCGGCGGCTGACGAGGCGGAGAAGGCGCGCCATGCGTTTGCGGCGTAGCGACCTGACCAAGCCCGGCTACGGCCGGCGCCGCTCCGGCAAGGGCTTCCGCTATCTCGGCACCGACGGCACCACGACGCTGCGCGACCAGGACGCCGTCACCCGGATCAAGGAACTGGTGATCCCGCCCGCGTGGACCGACGTGTGGATCAGCACCGATCCGCGCGGGCACATCCAGGCCACGGGCCAGGACGCCGCCGGCCGCAAGCAGTACCTCTATCACCCGGACTGGCGGACGGCCCGCGACGAGAAGAAGTTCGAGCACGCACTGGAGATCGCCGGGCGGCTGCCGGAGATGCGCTCGCGGCTCTGCACCGACCTCAGCGGGCGGGGCCTGACCCGCGAACGGGTGCTGGCGGCGGTGGTCCGGCTGCTCGACATGGGCATGTTCCGGGTCGGCAGCGACCAGTACGCCCGCCGCGACGAGGACCCCTCCTACGGCCTGTCCACCCTGCTGCCCGAGCACGTCCGGGTCCGGGGTGGCTGCGTGGTGCTGGAGTTCACCGGCAAGTCCGGGGTCGAGCACGCCAACCCGGTCGAGGACGGTGAGGTCTGCCAGGTGCTGCGTGACCTCAAGCGGCGCCGGCGGGGGGCGCAGCGACTGTTCGCGTACTGGGATCCGGCCGGGCGGCGGTGGCGGGACATCCGGGCCGACGACATCAACGCTTACCTGCGGGAGATCAGCGGCGAGGAGATGACCGCGAAGGACTTCCGTACCTGGCACGGCACGGTCAAGGCCGCCGAGGAGCTGGCCGCCGCCGGGCCGCAGAAGACGAAGACGGCCCGCAAGAAGGCTGTCTCGCACGCCATGAAGGAGGTCGCCGAGATGCTCGGCAACACTCCGGCGGTGGCCCGCAGCTCGTACGTGGACCCGCGGGTCGTGGAGGAGTTCGAGAAGGGCCGGACCGTGCCGCAGGACGAGCCGACCGAACAGGCTGTGCTGGACATGCTCTCGGACTAGTTTCGCGCCGTGGCCCGCGGGAACTTCGGTGGTATGCCCGCACGCGAGAACCTGCCGAGCACCATCAAGCGGTCGCCGCGCAAGGCCCAGGACACCTACGCGGCGACCCTGGACAGCGCCGTCGAGCAGTACGGCGACGGCGAGCGCGCGCACCGCACCGCCCTGTCGTCGCTCAAGCACTCGTTCGAGAAGGTCGGCGACCACTGGGAGCCCAAGGAGCAGCGTGGCCCGAGCGATGCGCAGGCCGAGGGTGGTGTCGACACCGACCGGCCCACGGCGGGTGGCGTCGACGCCAACGCGAGCAAGAAGCACCTGCTGGAGGTGGCCAAACGGCTGGACGTGACCGGTCGCTCGCGGATGACCAAGGATGAGCTGGTCGAGGCGATCGGCAAGGCCAACGACGCGGCCAGCCGGCGCGCACTGAAGGCCGAACGCGAGGACTGATCAGATCTGGGATAGCATCCCGGATATGAGAGATGCTCTGGACGGGCGGCTGGCGTCCCGCGTCGCCGAGCTGCGGGTCGCGCGCGGCTGGTCGCTGGACGACCTGGCCGGCCGCACCGGCGTGAGCCGTTCCACGCTGTCCCGCCTCGAACGCGGCGAGATCAGCCCGACGGCCTCGCTGCTCGGCAAGCTCTGCACCGCGTACGGCTGGACCATGTCCCGCCTGCTGGCCGAGGTCGAGGCCGAGCCACCCGCCGTGGTCCGCGCCGCGGACCAGGCCCTCTGGCGCGACGAGTCCGCCGGCGTCACCCGCCGCAGCGTCTCCCCGCCGCACGCCGGCCTGCGCGGCGAGCTGATCGAGGGGGTCCTCGAGCCCGGCGCCGACATCTCCTACGACGCGCCCCCGGTGACCGGCATGGAGCAGCACGTGTGGGTGCTCGACGGCCGGCTGGAGCTGACCGACGACCGCACCCCGCACCGCCTCGACGCGGGGGACTGCCTGCGGTTCCGCCTCTGGGGCCCGACCCGCTTCCACAACCCGGGGCCGGGCCCGGTCCGCTACGCCGTCTTCGTGGTGCTGCCGTGACTGTCACCCGGCTTACCGGCGACGACTTCGCCGCACACCTGCCGGCCCTGGCCGATTTGCTGGTCGACGCCGTGGCCGACGGCGCCTCCGTCGGCTTCCTGGCCGATTTCGACCACGCAGCGGCCACTGCCTGGTGGCGGTCCCGCGCCGGCGCGGTCGCCAACGGCAGCCTCGCCGTGTGGATCAGCACCGGTCCGGCCGGCGTCACCGGCACGATCAGCCTGGCGTACGCGGAGAAGCCCAACGCCCGGCACCGCGCCGAAGTGATCAAGCTGGCCGTGCGCCGCGACGCCCGGGGCCATGGCCTCGGCCGCCGGCTGCTCGCCACCGCGGAGGAGGCAGCCGCCGCCTCCGGGATCAACCTGTTGCTGCTCGACACGGAGACGGCCAGCGCGGCGGAACGGCTCTACGAGTCGGCGGGCTGGCACCGGTACGGCATCGTCCCGGACTACGCGGCCGACCCGGCCGGCCAGCTCCGGGACTGCAGTTTCTTCTACAAGAAGCTCGGCTGATCGGTGGTCGAGAAGACCTCGGCCCAGTCGTCCTTGATGCTGACGACCGTCCAACCGTCGGTCCGCGCCCGCTCCAGCGCCTGCTCGGCGCCGGCCGTGTAGTCGAACTCGCGGTCGGCGTCGTCGTGCCGGACGAGGAGCCGCAGCGTCGGCCGGTCGGCGCGGTGGGTGAACTCGAGCATCGGCAGGTCACCGTTGGAGTTCCCGGCAGCGATCAGGGGCCTCCGGCCGATCCGGTTCCAGATGCGTACGGGCTTCTCGGCACCGTCGTCGAGGTAGTCCACCTCGGCTCTGCGCATGATGGCCCCGCCGTCCCCGTCGCCGGTGTAGGTGAAGCTGCTGGTGCTCCCGATGACCCGCTCCCGGGCGATGCCGTACATGTCCTGGGTGACCGGCCGGATGAAGTCGCGGCCGCCGCCCGAGGCGATGTAGTTCGTGAAGCCGTTGGCGGACAGGTATTCCAGCAGGTCCACCATCGGCACGTACGCGCAGTCCAGATAGGAGCGGCCGAGCGTCGGGTGCTGTGCCGTGCGCAGGAACTCGTCGGCCCGCTGCTCGAAGTCTTCGATGTTGATGTCGGCGTACGCAGCCAGAATGCCGACGAGCAGAAGCCGGACATCGGTGTCGTCGCCCGCGTAGTGCTGGGCCATGAGCGCCCCGAACCAGGCCAGGTCGTGTTCGGCGATGGCCTTCCACGGCTGCCGTTCGCGCAGCCCCGGTTCCGCGGCCACCATCTCGGCCAGCCGCCGGTTGATGAAGTCCAGCTGGACCGGTAGCGGCTTCTCGCACCACAGGGTGCCGTCGTTGTCGAAGACTGCCACCCGTTCCTCGACCGGCACCTCCGCGACCGTTCGCTCGACGAACGCGATGATCGCCTGCCGGGCCGCGCCGGGCCGCCAGCTGGCCGAAAGTTGTCCGGTCATGGCGTCAGCGTGCCGCAGCGCTGCCCCGGATACCTCACCCCGGCCGGATGACGACCGTCTCCACCATCGGCCACCAGTCTGGACGCCGATGACCGGCTGAAGGTGAGGACCTGACATGGTGACGATCACTGGGCAGCCGGCATGAGGCGCGCCCTCACCCGGCTGACTCCGGTCGCGCTGCGCGGATACCGGCGGACCTGGCTGGTGTCCGACATCGTGGCCGGGGCGACCCTGGCCGCGGTGGCCATCCCGGAGGTGATGGGCTACACCACGATCTCGCAGACGCCCATCGTCACCGGGCTGTACACGGTCATCTTTCCGGCGGCCCTGTTCGCGCTGCTCGGCGCCTCCAAGTTGCTCGTGGTCGGCGCCGACTCCGCGACGGCGGCCATCCTGGCCGCCGGCCTGCTGGTGACGATCCCCGGGCTGACCCCGCAGTCGCCGGAATGGGTGGCGATGTGCGCCCTGACCGCGATCGTCTGCGGCGTGCTGCTGATCCTGGCCAGGTTGCTGCGGCTGGGCTTCCTCGGGGACTTCCTCTCCGCCTCGGTGCTGATCGGATTCCTGTCCGGCGTCGGCATCTCGGTGCTGTCCGGTCAGATCCCCGAGATGCTGGGCATCCCGAAGGGCAAGGGGAACTGGTTCGAGCAGCAGTGGGCCTGGTTGTCCGGGATATCGGGGATCTCGTGGACCACCGCCGCGTTCGCCGCCGCCACGATCGTCACCATCAAGGCCTTCAAGCGGTTCGCGCCCAAGGTGCCCGGGGCCATCGTGGCCGTCGTCGGGCTCATCATCATCTCGGCGGTCACCGACGCCTCCCGGCACGGGGTCGCCGTGGTGGGCAGCGTCACGGGCGGGTTCCCGCCGCTCGGTCTGCCGCCGGGCATCACGGCCGGAGACGCGTTCACCGTCACCGGGGTCGCCTTCTCGTGCTTCATCCTGATCATCTCGCAGAGCGCCGCGACGGCCCGCAGCTTCGCGATGAAGCACGGCGACCGGGTCGACATCAACCGTGACCTGATCGGGCTCTCCGCCGCCAACGTCGCCGCCGGTCTGAGCGGTACGTTCGTCGTCAACGGAAGCCCGACCAAGACCCAGATCCTGGACGCGCAGAAAGGGCGGACCCAGGTCGCCAACCTCACGCTGGCGGCCGTGGTTCTCCTGGTCACGCTGTTCTTCACCGCGGCGCTGGCCGACATGCCCAAGGCCGTCCTGGCCGGAATCGTCTTTCTCGTCGGCCTGGACCTGATCGACGTGACCGGGCTGCGGCGCATCTACGCGCGACGGCGCAGCGAGTTCGCCATCGCGGTCGCCACCGGCATCGCGGTCTTCGCGTGGGGGGTGATGCAGGGTGTCGTGCTGGCCGTCATCGCGTCGATCCTGGAGATCATCCGCAGGCAGTACAACCCGAAGGACTTCGTCGTCACGACGACGGACGGGACGCCGTCGTACCAGTCGGCCGTGCCCGGCCACCAGAGCGAGCCTGGTCTGATCGTCTTCCGGTACGACGCCGAGTTGTTCTACGCCAACGCCAACCGCTTCGTCGACGACCTGGAGGCGCTCGTCGACAACGCCCCGGACCCGGTCCGGTGGGTGGTCCTCGACGCGGCATCGATCGACGACATCGACTACTCGGCCGGCGTCAGCCTGGACGGCCTCTGCGACTACCTGGACGCCAAGGGCGTCACCCTGGTCCTGGCCCGCGCGGACGCCTCCCTGCTGCATCTGCTGGACGTCTACGGGATTCGGCACCGCTTCCCCGACAGCCGGATCTACCCGACGCTGTCCGAGGCCATCACCGCGTTCCGTGCTTAGGCCGCGGTTCGCTCGGGACTCATCTGGCCGGGATGAGGCCGGCCGGGCGGCCGGCCGGAAGTCTGGATCGGTGACGACGCACAGGACAGCCTGCTGTACGCCCGGCCGGGCCGCTGCCGGGGCACCTCCCGCCGAAGCCGGGGCGTTGCGGCTCTCGCGCCGACGCACCCCGGAGTTGGTGGTCCTCGACGGGGGCTGGTTCGAGATGGGCAGCGATGACCCGTTCGCCTACGAGGCGGACGGCGAAGCACCGGTCCGGCGGATACGCGTCGATCAGTTCCAGCTGGCGGCCGGTTGCGTGACCAACGTGGAGTTCGGCTCCTTCGTGACCGACACCGGGTACGTGACCACGGCCGAGCGGCTCGGGACGTCTTTCGTCTTCGCCGGTCTGCTGCCCCGGGAGTTCCCGCCCACCCGCGGGGTCGTCGGGGCCGAGTGGTGGCGTGAGGTGCCCGGAGCGTGCTGGTCGTCGCCCGAGGGCGGAGGCTCCGATCTGCGCGGCCGCGGCGACCACCCGGTCGTGCACGTCTCCTGGCTGGACGCGGTCGCCTACTGCGAGTGGGCGGGGCTCAGGTTGCCCACCGAAGCGGAGTGGGAATTCGCGGCGCGGGGCGGCCTGGTGGGCCAACGTTTTCCCTGGGGTGCCATGTTGCGTCCCGGTGGCCGGCATCGGATGAACGTCTGGCAGGGCGAGTTTCCCAGCCGCAACACGCTGGCCGACGGTTACCTGGGCACGGCGCCGGTACGAGCGTACGAACCGAACGGCTTCGGCCTGTTCAACATGACCGGCAACGTGTGGGAGTGGGCCGCCGACTGGTTCAGCGGCCCGGACACCGGTGATCGCCGGTCGCTGCGCGGCGGCTCGTACCTGTGCCACGCCTCGTACTGCCGCCGCTACCGGGTCTCGGCCCGGATGGGCAATACGCCGGACAGTTCCACCGGGAACATCGGCTTCCGCTGTGCCCGCGACGCCTAGCTTCTGACGATGGGAGACCGAGTTCCATGAGTAAGCCGTTCAAAGGCACGATCAATGTCGACATCCGCGATTCCGTACCTGACTGGGCACCGTTCGAGCCGCCGAAGGCGCCCGTGGGTGCGCCGAGCGTGGTCTACATCGTGCTGGACGACGTGGGGTACTCGGCGCTCTCCTGTTACGGCGGGCCGATCGACACGCCGAACATCGACCGCATCGCGGCGGACGGTGTCCGCTACACCCAGTGGCACACGACCGCCCTGTGCTCACCGACCCGGTCCTGCCTGCTGACCGGGCGCAACCACACCCGCAACTCGATGGCGTGCATCACCGAGGCCGCGTCCGGCTTCCCGAACGCGAGCGGGACCATCCCGCCGGAGAACGGCATGCTTCCCGAGATCCTCGGCGAGCAGGGCTGGAACACCTACATGGTGGGCAAGTGGCACCTGTGCCCGACCGTCGAGATGAACCTGGCGGCGACCAGGCGGAACTGGCCGACCGGGCGCGGCTTCGAGCGCTGGTACGGCTTCCTGGGCGCCGAGACCAACCAGTGGTATCCCGACCTGGTCTACGACAACCACCCGGTGGAGCAGCCGAAGTCCCCCGAGGAGGGCTACCACTTCACCGAGGACGTCACCGACAAGGCGCTGGAGTTCATCAAGGACGCGAAGACCATCGCCCCGGAGAAGCCGTTCTTCCTCTACTACGCTCCGGGTGCCGCCCACGCCCCGCACCAGGTCGGCAAGGAATGGGCCGACAGGTTCAAAGGCCGGTTCGACCTGGGCTACGAAGCGATGCGCGAGCAGACCCTGGCCCGGCAGAAGCAGCTGGGCATCATCCCGGCCGACACCGAACTCCCACCGGTCAACCCGATCGGCACGGCCGGGACCCGCACCGGACCCGGCGGTCTGCCCTTCCCGGCCCTGGAGCAGACCAAGCCGTGGAATTCGCTGAGCGACGGGGAGAAGCGGCTGTTCGCGCGGATGGCCGAGGTGTACGCCGGGTTCCTGGCCCACGCCGACCACCAGATCGGCCGGCTGCTGGACTACCTGGAGGAGTCCGGGTACCGGGACAACACCCTGGTGATCGTGGTGTCGGACAACGGCGCCAGCGGCGAGGGCGGCCCGAACGGGTCGGTCAACGAGAACAAGTTCTTCAACGGCTTCCCCGACGACCTCGAAGCGAACCTGGCGATGCTCGACGAGCTCGGCGGTCCGCGGACCTACAACCACTACCCCAACGGCTGGGCGATGGCGTTCAACACGCCGTTCAAGATGTGGAAGCGGTACGAGTTCAACGGCGGCACCTCCGACCCGTGCATCATCTCCTGGCCCGGTGCCGCGGGTGGCCGGGGCGAACTGCGCCACCAGTACCACCACGCCATCGACATCATGCCGACGATCCTGGACGCGCTCGGCGTCGAACCACCTGAGGCGATCAAGGGTCACACGCAGAGCCGGATCGACGGCGTCAGCATGCGCTACAGCATCGACGACCCGTCCGCCCCGTCGGCGCGCCGGACGCAGTTCTATTCCATGCTCGGCTCCCGCGGCATTTGGCACGACGGGTGGAAAGCCGTCACCACCCATCCCACGATCAGTGGCTGGAGCAACTTCAACGACGACACCTGGGAGCTGTACCACGTCGACACCGACCGCTCCGAATCGCACGATCTGGCCACCGAGCAGCCCGCCAGACTGCGCGAGCTGGTGAACCTGTGGTACGCCGAGGCCGGCGACAACGGCGCGTTCCCGCTCGACGACCGCTCCGCGCTGGAAGTCATCCTGACACCACGGCCGCAGATGACCGCCGCACGCGAGCGCTACACCTACTTCCCCGATACCGCCGAGGTGCCCGAGGCGCAGGCGGTCAACATCCGCAACCGCTCGTTCAGCATCGGTGCCCTGGTCGACATCCCCGGCAAGGACGCGTCCGGCGTGCTGTTCGCTCAGGGTGCCTACTTCGGCGGCCATGCCCTCTACGTGAAGGACAACCGGTTGCACTACGTCAACAACTTCATCGGCCTGCTGGAACAGAAGGTCGACGCGACCGAGGACCTGCCGATGGGGGAAAACCTCCTGCTGTCGGCATCTTTCGACAAGGACGGCGAAGACCCGCCCAAGGTCGCCACCGGAATCCTGTCGCTCTACCACGGGGACCGGAAGGTCGGCGAGGCCCGGATCAAGACCCAGCCCGGCATGTTCTCGCTCGCCGGCGAGGGCCTGTGCGTCGGCCGCGACGGCGGGGCCCCGGTGACCAGCGACTACGAAGGCAATCACGGCGCCCGGTTCACCGGCGGCACGATCAAGCGCGTCGCCGTCGACGTCAGCGGCGACCCGTACGTCGACCTGGAACGCGAGGCCCAGGCGATGCTGGCCCGGGAGTAGGCCGACTGTCGGGAATCCGCCTTTCCACAGTGGAAGGGCCGGGGCGGGCGCTGCGCTAGCCTGACGCCCTATGGGCCGGCGCTATCGGGTGCTCCTCGTCTCCAGCAGCGGCGGTGTGCTGCTGGACCTGCTCGCCCTGCGACCGTGGTGGCAGGGTCACGACCCGGTCTGGGTCGCCGTGCCGGCCCCGGACACCGAGGTCGCCCTGGCCGGCCAGCGGGTGCACTGGCGTCCCGAGCTGACCGCCGGCACCAAGCTGCGGGTCGTCCCGGCGGCCTGGCGGGCGCTGCGGCTGCTGCGCGCGGAGCGGCCCGACGTCATCG
>NZ_JBEZGQ010000191.1:0-11144 GCF_040650095.1 Actinoplanes sp. NPDC048791
CAGCCCATTCCTCGTTCGTCAGATCACCACGCGCCACACCCGATCCAACGATCGACGCCCATGATCGCCACGATGATCTAAGAGACAGAACCTAGTAGACATGCAGCTCACCGCCCTGCGCGTCGTGCAGCCGCAGCGACACGACCTCGGCCCGGTCGCCGACGCCGTTCACGTGCACGGCGTAGACCCGGTAGGCGGGGTGGCCCGATCCGATGGTGGCGACCTCCCGCGGGATCCCGTCGGTAAGCGTGATCTCGATCGACGTGGCGGCGGCCGGCACGATGCCGTAGAGGATCGCGTCCGGCAGGCGTTTGCCCAGCCGCTCCGAATGGACCTGCTCGACGAGCCCGCCGGCCAGCCAGCCGTCGCCGCCGGCCACCCTGGGCCAGGCGCAGTCCCGGCCGGCCTCCCGCCAGTTGGCATAGGGGTCGTTGAACGTCTCCCGCTCGAGTCGGGCGCAGCGGACATCTGACGAGCCGGTGACCCGGAGCCGGTAGTTGTCGCCCTGGTCGAGGGCGAAGAAGGCGACGTTGGCTTTCCACCGGTCGCCGACGGCGAGACAGGTCCAGCCGGCGACGGCCAGCAGAACGAGAAAGACGGTGAAGGTACGGCGTAGAGCCTTGCGCGGCGCGGCCTTCATACGGCGCTCCTCCGTGGGTGACGCGCTCAAACGTAGCGGCCACGCACCACTGTGTGAGCCCGTCATGGTGCCGCCGATTCGCGGCACCATGACGGGGGCCGGCACCGCCTTACCTGCGCAGCGGCCAGTTCGAACGCGGCGTCGGTGCGCTGCTTGGCGACGTCGAGCGCCCAGCGGGCGACCTGCTCGCCGTTGCGGTCGGGGCGGGTGCTGCCAGGATGATGCCGATGCGGGTCATCACGGGGTGCGCTCTTTCGCGGGGATCCGTGGTGAGACGTGGTAGTGGGCGATCCGCCAGCCGTCGTCGGCCCGGCGCGCCACGACGGTGAGATCGACCGCGATCGGCGCCCGGTCGACGAACGTGAACTCGGCCTCGACCCAGCCCAGCACGACGTCGTCGGCGAGTTCGCGGGTCTGCCGGATCCGGTAGGCCACGGTCATCCCGGCCGGCTGCCCGGCGTAGTACTCCCGCACCCCGGCCCGCCCGATGCTGTACGGGTGCAGCCCCTGGAAGACGGCGTCCTCGGTGAACAGGTCGGCCACCTGCTCAGGGTGGTGGCCGTCGATCGCCCGCTGCCAGGCGTCGAGCAGGTTCGGCAGGACCGTCACGTCAGTGCCCCGCACTCTGGCCGCCGTCGACGTGCAGGATCTCGCCGGTGACGAACGGGGCGTTCTCGAGGAAGACGATGGCGTCGGTGACGTCGCTGATCGCGCCGAGCCGGCCGACCGGGTGCAGGCCGGCCAGGAACTCGTGGGTCTCGGCCGGGTGCATGGGGGTGGCGATGACGCCGGGCGAGACCGCGTTGAAGCGGATGCCGCGGGTCGCGTACTCGATGGCCAGGGCCTTGGTCGCCGAGTTGAGGCCGCCCTTGGTGAGCGAGGCGAGCGCCGCCGGCAGGCTGCTGTTGGCGTGGTCGGTCAGGCTGGTGGTCACCGTGACGACGTGCCCGCCGCCCTGGTCCAGCATCGCCGCGACGGCGGCCTGGGTGACGGCGACGAAGCCCCTCAGGTTGATCCCGGTGATCTGGTCGAAGTCCTCGGCCGTGTAGTCGGCGAACGGCTTGGCGATGAAGATGCCGGCGTTGTTGATCAGCGTGTCGATGCGGCCGAACTCGGCCAGGCCGGCCTCGATGATCCGGGCGCCGACCGCCGGATCGGCGATGTCACCCGGCACGGCGAGCACCCCCGGATCACCGGACGGCGTGATCCCGCGGGAGTTGGCGACCACGTGGTAGCCGAGCTTGCGGTAGGCGGAGACAGTGGCGGCGCCGATGCCCTGGGAGGCTCCGGTGACGACAGCAACCTTGGTCATGATGCTCCTTCTGGCTGAGGTGAACCTGATCTGACTCAGGTGAACCGGATCTGGGTGAGGTGAACCGGATCTGGCTGAAGCATCGGTCGCGATCCGCCGGTTGCCACGACCGGCTTCCTCCCGTCTGGGAGGCTGCGCCTATCAGGCGTTTATGCTGCCCGGATGGAGCTTCGTCAGCTTCGCTACTTCGTCGCGGTCGCCGAGGAGCTCAGCTTCGCCCGGGCCGCGGACCGGTTGCGGATCGCCGGGCCGTCGCTGTCGCAGCAGATCAAGGCGCTGGAGCGGGACCTGGGCACGCGGCTGTTCGACCGCGACCGGCGCTCGGTCGCGCTGACCGCGGCGGGCACGGTGCTGCTGCCGCGGACCCGGGCGCTGCTCGAGCAGGCCGACGACCTCAGGCGTACGGCGTCAGGGCTGTCGTCGTCCGAGCCGGTCCGGCTCGGCTACGTCAACTGGCGTCCACCCGACCTGGAACAACGCGCCGCCGGCACCGCCCAGCTGCTGGTCGACGCCTGGGTCCTGCCGTCGCACGCGCAGGCGGCCCGGGTCGTCGACGGCAGCATCGACCTCGCGATCTGCTGGGTGCCCAGCACGACGGTGCACGACGACGACCTCGACGCCCGCCTGCTCGGCGCCGACCGCCTGTACGCGGTGAGCACCGGCACCTCGGCCGAACCGGTCCGCGCCCGCGACACCGTGGTGCTCATCGACGCCGACGAGGTCAGCTGGTCGTCGTGGAACCGCTGGGCCGAGGCGCTGGGCGAGGAGACCGGCGCCCGGACGGTGGCCATCTCGGACGGCGGCATCACCGGTCCAGCGTTCTTCGACCACGTACGCCGCCTGCGCCGGCCGGTGGTGAACTGCCCCAAGGGTCAGACCACCCCGGTGCCGGCCGATCTGGTGGCCCGCCCGATCACGCGGCCGGCGCCGTACTGGACGTGGTCACTGGTCTCCCGCCGCAACGAGCAGCGACCCACGGTGCGAGCGCTCGTCGCGGCGCTGACCCGCTCGGTGGACGGGTGCGGCCTCGACAGCCCCGATGCTTGGGTGCCACCGGACGACCCGTACCGCGTCAGCTGAACGTTCGCAGGAAGATCTGATAGTCGTCCTGCGCTGCTTTCTCGATGCCGTACTGCACCATCGTGTGCAGCGTCACGGCGGTCAGATCCTTCGCGTACTCGCGTCCGGAGAATGCCGCGAGCGAGCGCCCGATCTCGTCGCCCGCGCAGTCGAGCAGATCATCGTCTCCCCGCAGGGAGTTCCACAGCGCCGCATAAGCCCTGCGGTCGTCCCAGCAGGCCAGGCCGACGGCTGCTTCCGCGCGTAAGCCGATGTCGGCGTTCTCATCGAGCAGCACCAGGCACAGGCGTTCGGCACGCCAGTCCCAGTGCAGCGGGGCCGGGTCGGCCAAGGCGTCCAGCAACTGCGCCGGCGGCCGGTAACAATGCCGTTCGACGTAATGCAGAAACAGCGTCGGCGCGGCGAAGATGCGACCGTCCGGCAGGTAGTACCGGTATTCGCCGTTGCCTTCGGCGTTTTCGCAGAACTCACACGCGTGCCAGCCCATGGTCACCCTGCCGACGCGCGGTGAAGCGGCCCGGAGCATCGTGACCTCGGCGGCAGTCAGTGGGTCCGCGGTGCCGCCCTGCACGCCGTGTTCAGGGCCGAGCCAACCGATCGAAGTCTCGGGCAGTGCGGAGTTCAGATACTCGTACGGCGTCAGGTCGAGGTATTCCATCACCCCGCATATTAGGGCCCCTCATCAGTTCCTGACATCTCGTCAGCACACTTCGATACGCCCCGAACGAACCGTCGCTCCCCCTGCGGCGACCGCGCGGGCCGGAGGTGATGTCGATGACGCAACAACGGATGACCGGAGGCAGGCGGGCGTTTCTCGCCCTCGGCGGTCTGTCCCTGCTCAGCGCCTGCGCCGAGCCGCAGCCGGAACCGCCCGCGCTTCCTCCGGTAGCGGTTCAGCCCTCGCCGAAACCACCATCACCAGCACCATCACCGTCAGCGACGGGACTGCCGCGCACTCCGGTGCAGAAGAAACCCCGGTACGTCGTACCGGTCAGGTCAGCGGACAAGGGCTCGCGGGTCGTGGCGCTCACCTTCGACGACGGCCCGGATCCGGCGTACACGCCGCAGGTACTCCGGCTCCTGCGGAAGCACCACGTCAAGGCCACCTTCTTCGTGATCGGACAGCAGGCCTCGGCGCACCCCGGCCTGGTGCGGTCCATCGTCGACGACGGACACACGATCGGTACCCACTCCTGGTCGCACGCGGACCTCAGCCGGTTGCCCGCAGGACGCGTACGGACCGAGGTGGGCCGGGCCGTGGACACCGTGGCCACGACAGTCGGCCGGATACCCGCGCTCTTCCGCGCCCCGTACGGAAGTTGGTCGCACACGGTCTTCGAGGTGTGCGCGACTCTCGGGCAGACCTCGATCGCGTGGGACGTCGACCCGCGGGACTGGGACAACCCCGGTGCGGCCCGGATCCGGGCGAAGATCCTGGACCAGGTCGGCAACCGCTCGATCGTGCTCACCCACGACGGCGGCGGCGACCGGTCGCAGACCGTACGGGCGCTGCGTAGCGTTCTGCCCGTACTCATCGACACCGGCTACCGATTCGTGGGGGTGTGAGCGATGGCCGAAACCCGTCGTCCGCGACGCCGCTGGGTGTTCGTGCTCGCCGTCGTTCTCGCCGTGCTCGTCACCGGGTCGGTGGCCGGCGTCGCCGGGCTGCGAAAGCTCTCCGGCCGCTACGAGGACGCAGTCGATCGGGCCGACCTGCTGCCTCCCGCACCCTCCCGGTCCCCGGGCGCTCCGACCGAGCCACCCAAGGTACGCGGACCGTTGAACCTGCTGCTCATCGGTTCGGACAGCCGCACGAAAGGCGAACCGGCTGACGGGCGCAGCGACGTCGTCATCCTCGTCCACATCCCCGAGGCGGCCGACCGGGCCTACGTGATCTCCATCCCGCGCGACACGTACCTGCCGATCGCCACGGCCGACGGCGAGCGCGGGTCCCGGAACAAGGTCAACGCGGCCTTCGCCTGGGGTGGCGCGCCCCGGCTCGTCCAGACGCTCAACAAGTTCGGCGGTATCACCATCGACTGGCCGGTCATCGTGGACTTCGCCGGCATCCGCAAGATCACTGACCTGGTCGGTGGCGTCGACGTCACCATCGACAAGAAGAGCGTCGACTCGTACCGCTTCCTGCCGGACGACAGCCCGTACCCGTCGGCACCGTGCACCGACCCGCAGGGCCGGTCCCGGCGCTGCGTCGCCTTCCCCGCGGGCAAAGTGCACCTCGACGGCAAACTCGCCGAGTACTACGTACGTCAGCGCCGCGGCCTGCCCAGCGACGACCTCGACCGGTCCCGGCGACACCAGCAGTACCTGCGGGCGCTGGCCGAGAAGGCGGCCGACCAGAACCTGCTCACCGACCCGCGGAAACTGGACCGGCTGGTGCGTGCCGCGGCCGGCATGCTGACCGTGGACCGGCGGATGCCGGTGCAACGCCTCGCGTTCACGCTCCGCCACCTGCGCGCCAAGGATCTGACGTTCATGACGTTGCCGATCGCGGAGAACCGGGACGTACCCGGAATCGGCTCGGTGATGGTGCCCGACTCGGCGCGCTGCCGAGAACTGTTCGCCGCGCTGCGCGACGGGCGGCTGGATGATTACCTGCGTGAGCACCCACCCAACGACGTACGGCACGGTCGCTGAGCGGCCGACGGAGGCACTGTGAGCCGGGTTCGTGAGCTGGGCGCTGCGGGATTTCGGTGGACCGACGAAACACTGGGAGATCGGAATCGCGCTGCTGCCCGAGTGGCGCGGCCGCGGCCGATGGTGTGACGGCTACCTCTACAGCCGCCTGAGAGATGATCCGGGGCCCGCGTAGGCGGGCGCGAGGCGCCGGTACGCGGTGGTGGGCCGGGTCCGCCGGAACCGGAATCCGGCTGACCGGATGGTCCCGACCTGCGAATTTTGTCATTCTCACGAGGTCGGCACGACTGCGTCAGGAGACAAGCATGCGGATCACCACGCCGTACGGGGCCAGTTCCACGGCTGACGAGGTCTCCGAGGGCATCGATCTGACCGGCAAGCGCGCCGTAGTCACCGGCGGGGCCTCCGGGATCGGTGTCGAGACGGCCCGCACGCTCGCTCGCCGGGGCGCGTCGGTCACCCTGGCCGTGCGGGACATCGACCGCGGTCGCAAGGTGGCCGAGGACCTCGGCCCCGGAGTCGACGTGCGGCACCTGGAGCTGACCGACCACGCGTCGATCGCCGCCTTCGCCGCGGACTGGCACGGCCCGCTACACCTGCTGATCAACAATGCGGGTGTGATGGCGCTGCCGTCGCTGACGCCCGACCCGCGAGGCTGGGAGTTCCAGTTCGCCACCAATCATCTCGGCCATTTCTCCCTCACCGCGCGGCTGCATCCCGCGCTCGCCGCGGCGGGCGGGGCCCGGGTGGTCAGCCTCAGCTCCTCCGCCCACCTGTTCTCGCCGGTCGTCTTCGACGACATCAACTTCAACTTCCGGCCGTACGACGCCACCCTCGCCTACGCGCAGTCGAAGACCGCGGTCAACCTGTTCGCCGTGGCGGCGAGTGCGCGCTGGCGCAACGACGGCATCACGGTGAACGCGGTCAACCCGGGCGCCATCGCGACGCCGTTGCAGCGTCACGTGGGCGGCAAGCTGGCCACCCCGGTCGAGTTGCAGAAGACGACCGGGCAGGGCGCCTCGACGTCGGTGCTGCTGGCCGTCTCGCCCCTGCTGGAGGGCATCGGCGGGCGCTACTTCAACGACAACCAGGAGGCTGTGCCGGTCGACCACCGGCCCGCCGGCGTCGAGGAGCTCGTGCGCAGCGTGGCGCCGTACTCGCTGGACCCGGAGAACGCCGAGCGGCTCTGGGCGATCTCCGCCGCGGCCATGGGTCTCACCTGAGACCGCCCGGCCGGGTGCCCGGCGTCGGGAGGACGACCCGCACCGTCGTTCCCGCGCCGCCGGCGCTGCTCAAGGTCAGGGTGCCGTCCAGGGCGTCCACTCGATCGGAGAGGCCGGTCAGGCCCGAGCCGGCTCGAGGATCGGCACCACCGACGCCGTCGTCGGTGATCTGGACGACGAGCTGGCCCGCCTCGCCGGCAACGGTCACCCGCGCCCGCGTCGCGTGCGCGTGTTTGACGACGTTCGTCAACGCCTCAGCGACGACGAAGTACGCGGTGACCTCGACATCGCTGGGCAATCGCCCCGCCGGCAGAGCGCTCAGGTCGAGATCCACGGGTATCGCCGCCGCGGTGACCAGCGAGTCGATCCCGGCCCGCAGACCGCCCCGGGCCAGGGCCACCGGAAGAATCCCGTGCACGATGTCGCGCAGCTCCACCGTTGCGCGCTCCGCGTGCTGCAACGCTTCCCGCATCAGCTCGACGGTGTCCTCGCCGCGGTCCGCGGCGTCGAGACCGAGCTTGAGGGACAACACGGTCTGGACGAGCCGCTGCTGAGCGCCGTCGTGGACATCACGCTGCAGCCGCTGCCGTACCTCGTTGGCCGTCGCCACCACTCTGGCCCGGGATGCCCGCAGCTCTTCCTTGTTCTGGGCGTTCGCGATCGCGGCCGCCGCGATCTCGGCGAGCTCAGCGAGCCGGTCCTCGGCATCGGCCGGGGGCGGCTCGCCCTGGGTGGTGGTCGACACGCCGCCCCACAACTGGCCCTCCACGACGATGGGAACGGCTACCAGCGCCCCGACGCCGAGTGCGCCGGCCGAACCGCCCTCGGCCCGGGTCCGGAAGCCGACCGGTACGGAGCTGCGGCACGTGGCGACCACCGTGCGATGAGTGCCGTCGTACCGGAAGAGATCGACGGCCGGCTCCCCGAGGATGTTCGAGGCTTCCGTCGCGACGGCGTCGAACACCTCGTCGAGGGCGGCTCCGCGGGCGACCAGTTCGGCGACCCGCCGCAGAGCGGCCTGCCGGGCAGCGAAATGCTCCAGCTCCGCGTGCGCCTCCACGTTCGCCAGGGCCGACGCCACCAGCTCGGCGAACTTGCCCAGGCGTAGCTCGGTGTCCGTCGGCAGGCGCCGGCCCTCGTTCACCGTGCCCAGGGCACCCCACAGCCGGCCGTTGACGATGATGGGCACCGAGACACTCGACCCGACCCCCAGGTCCCGGCAGTAGTAGCTCCGGTCGGGAAACCGGTCGTAGTGATCCAGCCGGGCGGGTTTCAGCGTACGCATCATCTCGTTCGAGGTGCCGCCGTCGTCCACCGGCACCGTGTACCGGGTGCCGACCGGCACGGGACCGTTGCGGGTGGCGAGCACCGTGAACATGCGGTTGCCCTCGTACCGGACCAGCGTGGTCGCCTCGTCCTGGACGAGACGGGCCGCCTCCTCGGCGACGGCTTCGAAGATCTCGGTCTCGCCGGCTTGATGCGCGACCAGCGCCGCGACCCTCAGCAGTGCGGCCTGCTCGGCGGCCAGGGCGAGGAAGTTCTCGCGGGCCGCCGCGCTCACCACGGCCGCACCGACGATCTCCGCGAACCTCGTCAGGCGAGCCTCGGTGCCGGCCGGTAGGGGGCCGGTCCTCGAGCCCATGCTCAGGGCGCCCCAGAGGCTCCCGTCCACCGTCACCGGAACAGCCACGACCGCTCGTACGCCGAGACCGGTTGTCGTCGTCGCTCCGGCGATGCCGGTGCAGTCGTCGATACGCTCGGCGCGGCCCGACTGCCACATCCGGGCCGCTATACCGTCGTCGCCGGTCAGGTGGAGCCGCGCCCCGACGGCCAGGTGACCGCCGGTCTGGGCGACGACGACGGAATCAGTGCCGCTGCCTTCGTACCTGGTCAGCGCGACCAGCCCGGCACCCAGCAGGGCGGACGTCTCCGCGGTGACCGCCGCGAAGACTTTCCCGGGCGGTTCGCCGGCCGCCATGACCGCGGTCACGCGCCGCAGAGCCGCTTGGCTGCGCGCCAGGTAGCGGCGGGACGCGGCCGGCCTGCGAGGGGACACCCCGGTCACCGCCGGCGGTCATCCGCGCGCAGATAGGTCAGGACGGCCTGGACCCGGCGGTGCTCGTTCTCCGTGGCGGTGATGCGCAGCTTGCGGAAGATCGCCGTCACATGCTTCTCGACGGATGCGTGACTGATCAGCAGGCTCTCCGCCACGCCCGCATTCGACAGCCCTTCGGCCATCGCCGCGAGCACTGCCAGTTCACGGGGGGTCAGCAGTTGCAGGGGGCCCTCCCTGGTGCGACGCCCGAGCATCCGGCCGACCACCTCAGGATCCAGTGCGCTGCCGCCGGCGGCGACGCGCGTGACCGCGTCGACGAACGCCTTGACGTCGCCGACCCGTTCCTTGAGCAGGTAGCCGATTCCCTCGGGTCGCTGGCCGACCAGATCCATCACGTACGCGGGCTCGCAGAACTGGGAGAGGATCAGCACACCGATCCGTGGTGAACGGCGACGCAGTTCCATCGCCGCCCGCAAGCCGTCGTCCTCCCGCCGGGGCGGCATCTGGACGTCGGCGACGACGACGTCGGGACGGTAGGCGAGCGTGCGGTGCAGCAGGTCGTCGGCGTCGCCGGACTGGGAGACGACCTCCAGCCCGGCGTCGGTGAGAATGCGGGCGACGCCCTCGCGAAGCAGCACGTCGTCCTCACCGATCGCCACCCGCAGGGGGCGGCGGGCGTCATTGTTCGTCATCGGCCCGGTCCTCGATGAGTTGTTGCAGGGCCGGGCTCAGCAGTTCGTCCTTCGGGAAGAAGCCGATCGCTCCGGCCCGGGCGGCAGCCGCGTTGTTCGCCGGGTCCGCGTCGGAGGAGAAGAGCACGACGCGCGTCGCCCAGGGGTTGGCCCGGAGTCGCCGCGTCAGGGAGAAACCGTCACCGTCCGGCAGGCCGACATCGACCAGAACGACGGAGGGATGCCGGGTATCCGCGTATTCGAGAGCCTCGGCGGTCGATCCGGCCTCGCCGATGGTGGTGTGACCCCAGCTGCGCAGGATACGGACAACGAGTCCCCGCACAGCTGCGTCGTCGTCGACGACCAGGATCGAGGCCCGCATCCGCTCATCGTCTCAGCACGGCACCCACGATGGCGGTAGGGCTAGCCGGAATTGTCCCGGCTCACCGGTGTCCCAGGCAGCGGCAGAGAAACGTGCACAACGGTCCCGTGGCCGGCCGGACTGGCCAGTGTCAGAGTTCCTTCAGCGGCTTGGACGCGGTCCGACACACCGATCAGTCCGGTGCCCCGGGCCGGATCGGCACCACCCACCCCGTCGTCGCTGACCTCGATGACCAGGCTGGAGCCGTCGGCGTGGACCGAGACGTCGGCCCGGGTGGCCCGGGCGTGCTTCACGACGTTCGTCAACGCCTCGGCGACGATGAAATACGCGGTGATCTCGATCTGCGTCGGCAGCCTGGGCGCCGTCAGCCGCACGCCCACCGGCAGGCTGATGTCGCTGATCAGCGACTCCAGGCCGGTCCGCAGTCCGCCCCGGATGAGCGAGGCCGGCAGGATCCCGTGCACCAGATCGCGGAGCTCGGCGTTGGCGCGTTCGGCGTGATGGAGCGCCTCGTCGACCTGGTCCACGACCGCGCCGCCCCGGGCGGCGGCTTCGCGGAGGATCTTCAGGGTGATGATCGTCTGCACGAGCCGCTGCTGAGCTCCGTCGTGAACGTCGCGTTGCAGACGCCGGCGGGTCTCGTCGGCGGTGGCCAGGACACGCGCCCGGGACGCGGTCAGCTGCGCCTTGTTCTCGGCGTTGGCGATCGCAGCGGCGGCCAGCTCCCCGAGCTGTTGCAGCCGTTGCCGCGCCGCACCGGACTCCGCGGGACGTTCGGCAGTGGTCGTCAGCTCTCCCCAGGCCCGTCCTTCGACAGAGACCACAACGGTGAGCTCCGAGCCGCCGCGAGAGGTGCTGTCATCGCCGGACCCGTGGGTCGCCACGGTGACGGCCGGTCCGTCGCCGTCGTAGCGCCGCAACGTCGTGTGCGCGCCGCCGAACAGCTTCGACGTCTCGAGGGTCACCGCCTCGAACACCGTGCCGAGAGCCGTACCGCGGGCGACCAGCTCGGCGACCCGCCGCAGGGCCGCCTGCTCCTCGGCCAGCAGGCGCAGCTCCTGCCGGGCCTGGGCCGCCGAGATGGCGGTGCCGGCGAGCTCGGCGAAGCCGGCGAGATCATCCTCC
>NZ_JBEZGQ010000192.1:0-11119 GCF_040650095.1 Actinoplanes sp. NPDC048791
AGACCGGTCAGGATCCTGGCAGCGGCAGCGGTGGCTCTCGCCGGCGCGCTCACGATCAGCGGCCCGGCCTCGGCGGCCCGCCGTATCTGTGCTGCCGGATCGGGTCAGGCGGCGACAGCGGCCCGGCGCAGCGGCGCGAGGGCGGTGCTCCAGGCCACGACCTGGTCCAGCACGGTGGTCAGCGCGCCGGTCTGGTGGGCGCCCGGGGTGAACTGGCTGTAGTTGACGAAGTCGGTGGCCAGCGACAGGGTGACCGCCGCGCGGACGTCCGCCATCATCAGCTCGCCGGCGATGAGGCGCAGCGACTCCACGGCGCGGGCGCCGCCGACCGAGCCGTAGCCGACGAAGCCGACGGCCTTGTTGTTCCACTCGGCGAAGAGGAAGTCGATGGCGTTCTTGAGCACGCCGGAGGTGGCGTGGTTGTACTCCGGGGTGACGATCACGAAGCCGTCGAAGGACGCGATCTTGGCCGCCCACTCGAGGGTGTGCGCCTGGCTGTACTGCGCCATCGAGGGCGGTACCGGCTCGTCGAGGTGGGGGAGCTTGTAGTCGAGCAGGTCGACCAGCTCGAACTCCGCATCGGTGCGCTGCGACGCCAGGTCCAGGACCCACTTGGCGACAGCCTCGCCGTTACGGCCGGGGCGGGTGCTGCCGAGAATGATTCCGATCTTGGTCATGACCAGTGCTCCGTTGCTCGATCTGTTGTTTGCTTCGTCAAGCAAATAGGTCTGGGCGGCGTGGTGTCAAGGTCGTAGGATCTTTGTCATGTCCGCCACCCCTCTCGCCGGGACCGCCGCGGTGGTGCCGCTGAGCCCCGCGGAGGAGGCGGTGATCCGGGCGCTGGGCCGGCTCATCCTGGTCATGCCCCGTGAGCTGGACGCGGACCTCCAGGCGGAGCAGCGCATGTCGCTGAGCGAGTACGCGGTTCTGCGGCACCTCTCGGAGTCCGAGCACGGCCGGATGCGGATGAACGAGCTCGCCGCCGCCTGCGACATGTCGATGAGCGGGATGACCCGGCTGGCCGCCAAGCTGGAAGCCCAGGGTCACCTGCGCCGGATCCGCTGCGAGAACGACGCCCGCGGGCTGAACGCGGTGCTCACCGACGACGGCCTGGCCCGGCTCCGCGAGGCGTGGCCGACCCACCTGCGCAGTGTCCGGCGCCACATCGTGGATCACCTGGAAGGGTTGGATCTGTGCCGGCTCGCGACGGCTCTCGAGGCGATGGCGGGCGGTGCCGGGAACGCGTGTCAGAGTTCCCCGCATGACGACTGACACCCGCCCGGCCGCATGACGTTCCACCCCGGCGAAACTGTCGTCCGGCGCTTCCTGCACTCCGATCGGCGCATCGCCGCCGTCCAGGCCGCCCGGGTGGTCAGCGACGACGACCGCGGGCTGCTGCTGTTCGTCGACATCGGCGCCGAGTCGATGCGGCGTACGGACCTGACCGGCGCGCCGACCCGGCACCTGAGCGTGGCCGACGAGCTGGCGATGCCGACCATGCTGTCGCCCGTACGCCGGGAGACCTTCCGGTCGCTGCTGCTCCTGCCGCCCGGCGCGCCGCACTCCGTCTCGTGGAGCTGGCTGGCCGACGGCACCTTCGCGGGCTGGTACGCCAACCTCGAGACCCCCGCGCGCCGCTGGGCCGGTGGCGTCGACTCGCACGATCAGACGCTGGACGTCCTGGTCAGCGCCGACCACTCGTGGTTCTTCAAGGACGAGGAGGACCTGAACTCGCTGGACCCCGCGGAGGCGGCGGCCGTCCGCGCGGAGGGCGAGCGACTGGGCAAGCTGGCCGAGACCGCGACGTTCCCGTTCGACGGCACCTGGCTCGGCTTCACGCCCCCGCCGCAGTGGATGCCGGCCACCCTGCCGCCCTGGTGGGACGCCGCCACCCCGTAACGCATGCCGTTATGGGTATACGATCGGCCGATGGCACGAGCGGCGACGACGACGGACGCGTTCAACGCGGTGGCCGAGCCCCGGCGGCGGGAGATTCTCGACCTGCTGGCCGACGGTGAGCTCGGGGTCAACGATCTGGTCGAGCTGCTCGGCCTGGCCCAGCCGCAGGTCTCCAAACACCTGCGGGTGCTGCGCGAGGTCGACCTGGTGCATGTCCGCGACCAGGGCCGCCGACGGCTCTACCGGCTGAACCCGGAGCCCCTCAAGCCGATCCAGGAGTGGCTGAGCCAGTACGACTTCCTGCTCGATCTCCTCGCCCCGGCCGCCTGACCGGTGACCGTCTCCACCGCCGACCGGACCGCCCGGGTCGCCTCCGAGGTCCTCGCCCCCGCCGTCCTGGTCGCGGGCCTGCTGCTCGCGGTCGGCTGGCACGCCGGTGACCAGCCCGGCGTCTCCCGCTGGTGGGGCCTGCCGGGCGCCCTGTTCGCGGCCGGCATCCCGCTGGCCTACGTGCTGCGCGGCGTACGGCAGGGCCGGCTGACCAGCCACCACATCCCGGAACGGGAGCACCGCCGGATCCCGCTGCTGTTCGGCATCGCCTCGGTGGCGGCCGGCCTGCTGGTGCTGGTGCTGCTCGGTGCGCCGCGCGAGGTGCTGGCCCTGCTGGCGGCGGGCGGCGTGGGCCTGGTCGTCTTCACGGTGGTGACCCACTGGTGGAAGATGTCGATCCACGCGGGCGTGGCGGCCGGCACGGCGCTGACCTTGACGGTGGTCTACGGCCCGTGGGCCCTGCTCAGCGTGCCGCTGGTGCTGCTGGCCGGCTGGGCGCGGGTGCGCCTCTCCGCCCACACCGGCGCCCAGGTGATCGCCGGCGCCCTGGTCGGCGCCGTGATCGCCGGCACGGTCTTCCCGGCCCTGCGCTGACGCTCACCAGCTCACCGCGACCGGAACGACAGCACGGTCACCGGCCCGCTGCGACCGGACCACGACAGCACGGTCACCCGCTCGCCGCGACCCGGATCCCGATCAGGACGGTCACGCCGCCGAGCAGCGTGGTGAAGACGAACGGGCCGGTGAACGGGGCCAGCGTGAAGAGCAGGCCCGAGAACGCCAGGGCCATGCTGCCACCCACCGCGTCCGTGATGCTCTTGGCCGCCGTGTTGAAACCCTCCTCGCCCGGGGCCGACAAGGCCAGCACGAGCGTGCTGATCCGCGGGTACAGCGTGCCCATGCCCGCGCCCGCCGCGAACCAGCCGATCGCCGCCACCGCGGGGTGCAGGGTCAGCACCACGGTGGCGAGCTCCAGGGCCGCCCCTCCCGCCAGCAGCGCGGCGCCGGCGCGGATCGCCGTACCCGGATCGAGCCGATCGCCCAGCCGGCCCTGCACCGCCGAGGCCAGCGCCCACGCGATCGCGCCCGCGGTCAGCGTGACGCCGGACAGCCAGGCCGGCAGGCCGTAGCGGTCGTGCAGCAGCAGCGGCAGGTAGACCTCGGTGCCGAAGAAGACCCCGCCGGCCACGCCGCAGAGCACCACCGTCGCCGGAAGGCCGGCGCGGATCCGGAACGTGCCCGGCGGCACCAGGTGGCGCAGCGCGAAGCCGATCACCACCACGGCGATCGGGGCCAGCAGCCAGGCCGCCGCCCGATCCAGCTCACCCAGCGAACTCAGCGCCACCACGGCGATCGCGACCACAGCCGCCTCGGCAACCCGGCGTGCGTCCGTCGCCGACGCCGGCACCCGGTCGGCCGGCGCCCGGTCCCGGCCGCGTACGGCAGGCAGCATCAGCCCACCCGCCACCGCGACCAGCGCGACCACCCCGAGAAACACCCAGTGCCAGCTCAGGGTGTCGGCGACGAAACCGGCGACGAACGGCCCGACCATCGACGGCAGCACCCAGGCGGACGCGAAGGCACCGAAGATCTTGATGTGCAGCGGGGTGGGATAGACCAGCGCGACGAGGACGTACAGCGCCACCGTCATCCCGCCCGCGCCGAGGCCCTGCAGGAAACGCGCCGCCACGAACACCGGCATCGACGTGGCCGTGCCCGCGACGGCCAGCCCGGTCGCGAAGACGGCGATCGCGGTGAACAGCGGGACCGCCGGCCCGCGCCGGTCGGCCCACGAGCCGATCGCGACCATGCCCACCACGCCGGCAGCCAGCGTCGACGAGAAGGCGAGGGCGTACAGGCCGCGCCCGTGCAGGTCGGTGGTCACGATCGGCATGATCGTGGTGACCGCCAGGGACTCGAACGCGGCCAGGAAGACCAGGCTCCACGCCCCGACCGTGGTCAGGGCGTACGGCCGCCCCAGGATGCCGGCCCGGGTGGTCTCGCTGTCGACGCTCACCGCAAGAACCTAGAACCTCACCCCGGGTTGAGGTCAAAGTCCGCGTCAGGTGGCGCCGGTCACCGCACGTCGACGTAGTCGCTCCCGCCGGTCGTCGCGGTGGAGGCCGCGTCGCCCGGATACGTCCACCGGAACGAGCCGTCCGCCGTCGCCTTCACCGTGGTCTTGAGCTTGCCGCTGCTGTCGGTCGTGGCGGTCTTGACGGCCGTCCAGGTGGTCGTGCCCTTCTTCGAGTACTGCAGGGTGACCGTGCGGGCGCTGTACCCCTGGTAGGTCCAGCTCTCCCAGCCGGCGCGGGTCAGCGTGCCCGTCACGGTGATGGTCCGGCCCTTGGTGACCGGCTCCGGCGTCGCGTCGATCACCAGCTTGCTGACCCGCTTCACCCCGACAGTGCCGGCGGCGTGCCGGTCGGTGAAGCCGTCGCCGCCGGACGCGCGGGCCCAGGCGGCAACTGTCCAGGCGCCGGACAGCGCGTTGCGGGCCGCGTCGACCTTGACGTCCATGGTGAACCGGGCCGTGCAGACCGACGAGGTGTCGCTGAGCTTGTCGCAGTCGGCCGGGCCGGACGCCAGCACCACACCGTCCGGCGCGGAGTAGCCACCGTGGTAGAGGTAGGCGTCACCGGCGGCGATGCCGGCCGGGTCCGTCGCGGTGAAGGCCACGGTGAAGACCCTGGTGCCGGACACGCCGAAGGTCAGGTCGGCACCGTCGTTGACCACGACATTCGTGATCTTCGTGGCGCCGGTGGTCTCGTCGGCCGGGGCGGCCGGACCGGCGAAGGCGCGGATCACCGTACGCCGGAGCCGGCCGTCCTGATCGCCGGTCGCGGTGACCCGCAGCGACACGAAGGCCGCCGTGGCCGGCACGGTGAGCGAGGCGTCGTCGAGCTCGGTCCAGTCGGCGCCGTCGTTCGTCGAATACTCGACCTTGTCGACCGCGGCCGCGCCGCCGCCCCGAGCGGACGCCGAGGTGGTGATCTCCACGGCGCCGGCCGCGCGGTTGCGCGCATCCAGGCCGGAGACGTCGACGCCGAGGTCGATCAGCGGCAGCGGCCCGTCGCCGGGCGCCCGGAAATCCCACTCGCTGCGGATCTTCGTGGAGAGCTGCGACCAGGCGACCCGCCGGGTGATGGTCTGGTCGTAGTGGTGGACGGCGCCGTCGGCGGTCAGCTTGCCGGTGACCGTGGCCCGGGCGTCCGAGCCGGGACTGCCGGCCGCGTCGGCGTACGAGGCCGGCTCGTTCATGCGCAGCTCGCCGCCCTCGCGGACCGAGGAACCGGTTCCCCGTGGCATAAAGGGCCCGGCCCCCACGGTCGTGCCGGCCGAGGTCCCGGCGGGCAGCGCGCGGTCGGGCAGCACCAACGTGCTGTCCCCGGCGCCGAGGGTGAGCTTGCGGTGCAACGTCGGGCCGGGCGTGACGTACTCGGTGACCGTGCCCGGCAACTGCACCGGGGACTCCAGATAGGACCCGCTCCACTTGTCCTTGAGCACGGACCCCAGCGCGGCGTTCGTGTTGACACCCTGCGCGCGCAGCGTGGTGACGGTCTTCGCGAGCTGGGCGGTGGTCACCTTGGCGATCGGCGCGGCGGGCACGCTGGGCCAGGACCGCTGCAGGTCATACCGGTACGGGCTGGGCACGGCGGCCGACGAACCGGCCTTGGTCTGGAGCTCGTGCAGGCGCAGGGTCACCCCGGTCACGGCGTACGGCGTCACATAGGTCTTGGCCGGGCCACCGCTGGTGAAGCCGACCTTGTCCTGGGGGCCGACCTCCAGCCAGTACGCCGCCGTGGACCGCGTGGCGGTGGCGTCGTCGGTGAGGAAGCCGGTCTCCTTGGCGCCGGACTCGGCGAACGAGACCGAGAGCGCGGCGTTGGTGACCGTGAACGTGCGGACGAGCAGGTAGTTGCGCTGGCGGAAGTAGCCGTACCGCGCGACGGCGAAATAGTCGCCCGGGGGCAGCTGGGCGGTGCCGTTCGGGCTGTCCCCGTCACCCTGCACGACGTGGTACTGCCAGGTGCTGCGGTCCCAGACGTACATGAACTTGCCGGAGACGGCGGTGCTCGCGGTGATGGCGAACTTCACCTGATACGTCGCCGCGGCACTCGCGGCCGGCGGTGCCAGAGTCAGACCCAGGGCGACCACCAGGGCGGCCGCGGCGGTGCGCAAGATTCTCACCATCGGGCCACATTAGAGCCACGGCCCGCCGCCCGGGGTCCCCTTATCGGCCACACAGTCCTGTTCGGCTACAGGAACGCCTCGGGGTCGAAGGCGTCCAGTTCGATGATGCGCACCCGGGGCAGCACGCTGGTGAAGCAACCGGCGTCGAACTCCAGGTCGAACAGGGCCAGGCCACTGTCGACCAGACCGGCGAAGCCACCGTTGAAGAACTCGGGAAAACCGATTATCCCGACCCGGCGGTCGTCGCCCAGCAGACCGGTGATGTGCGGCAGGAAGTCACCGTCATGACTGGCCAGCAGCACGTCGCCGGACCGCCGGCCGATCGCGTCCAGGGTGCGCTGGATGCCGATGTCCACGACCTTCTGATGCGGCGCACCGGACAGCGGGACGGGCCGGTAACCCATCGACTGCAACGCCCGGATGAACGGGGTGGGCAACACCCCGGACGACGCGTTCAGGAAGAAGAGGGCGGTGACCGGCTGACCCCACTGATCCTCGGCGAACTGCCGCAGCCGCTCCCACCGCGGCCGCTCCTCAGAGTTGGGCCGGCGCTCGAGGATCTGCTGCCCCAGCGTCGAATCGATGTTCTCGCCATCGATGATCAGGTAAGTGACAGCATCAGCCATGGCAGTGCCCACCTCAGATTCTCTATGTCTTCACTTCCGCCACCGCCGGAGAAACCCGTCTACAGCGCGATGACCCGAACCCGCTGCCCGCATAGCTTGATCATGTCATCGGCGTCGGAGGTCAGGACCACCACCGGCGCCGGCAGGCGAAGTGCCACCTCGGCGACCATGGCATCGATAGCGTATTTGTGCCCATGCAGGCCGGCCGCCTTCAGAAGCCCCGCACTACGACGGGCACTTTCCTTCGTCACCGCCTCCACTCGGATCCGGGACAGCAGCCAGCTCGACCGCGCCATGTCTACGCCGGAGTGGGAAACCTCGATGATCGTGGCAGCCGACATGGCGAGATCCGCCCCGTCCCGCTCCGCCTGCTCCAGCAGTCGTATCACCTTGCGGTCCCGGTCGATCCACCCTGAAAAGCCCTGCGAGTCGAGCACCAGCGACTCGAGGCTCACGCTGCGCGCTCCGTCTCCTCGGTCCCGTGCAGGAGCGCCCGGGCCTCGGTCATTTCGTCGTCGGTGAACGCCCCGAACTCAGCCTGGTAGCGGTCCAACTCCTCCCGCAGGAGCCGGCGCCGCTCGGCCCGCTCGGCCAACTCAGTGAGGTAGCCGGAGACGTTGTCGGTGTGCGTTTTCATACTCTCCAGCAGCTCAGCCGGCAGAGTGATCGTCACCTTCTTGGTCCTCGCCATACCGCGACCATACCATGGTATTACCGCCCCGACCGGCCACGACCATGGCTGAGGCGGTAGCGCTACGTCCGCTCCGGGCTAGACGTTGAAGCGGAACTCGACGACGTCGCCGTCCTTCATGATGTAGTCCTTGCCTTCCATGCGGACCTTGCCCGCCGCCTTGGCCGCGGCCATCGAGCCCGCCGCCATCAAATCGTCGTAGCTGACGATCTCGGCCTTGATGAAGCCGCGCTGGAAGTCGGAGTGGATCACGCCCGCTGCTTCCGGGGCGGTGGCGCCGACCGGGATCACCCAGGCGCGGGCCTCCTTCGGGCCGGCCGTCAGGTACGTCTGCAGGCCCAGCGTGTTGAAGCCGACCCGGATGAGCTGGTTGAGCCCCGGCTCGGTCTGGCCGGTCGACTCGAGCAGCTCCATCGCCTCGTCCTCGGGCAGGTCGATGAGCTCCGACTCGATCTTCGCGTCCATGAAGACCGCCTCGGCCGGGGCCACCAGCGCGCGCATCTCGTCCAGGAACGCCGCGTTGCCCAGTTCGGCCTCGTCGACGTTGAAGACGTACAGGAAAGGCTTGGTGGTCAGCAGGTGCAGCTCGGACAGCAGCTCCAGCTCGATGCCTGCGGCCTTGGCCCCCGTGTACAGGGTCGTGCCCTCGTCGAGCAGCTTGAACGCCGCCTCGGCGGCCGCCACGGTCGGCAGCCGGTCCTTCTTGAGCTTGGCTTCCTTCTGCAGGCGGGGCAGCGCCTTCTCGACCGTCTGGAGGTCGGCCAGGATCAGCTCGGTGTTGATCGTCTCGATGTCGTCGGCCGGCGCCACCTTGCCGTCGACGTGCAGCACGTTCGGGTCGGAGAACGCGCGGACCACCTGGCAGATCGCCGAGGCGTCGCGGATGTTGGCCAGGAACGCGTTGCCCCGGCCCTGGCCCTTCGACGCGCCCCGGACCAGCCCGGCGATGTCGACGAACGAGACCGGCGCGGGCAGGATCTTCTCGGAGCTGAAGATCTCGGCGAGCTTGCCCAGCCGCTCGTCGGGCAGCCCGACCACGCCGACGTTGGGCTCGATCGTCGCGAACGGGTAGTTCGCGGCGAGCACGTCGTTCTTGGTCAGGGCGTTGAACAGAGTGCTCTTGCCGACGTTGGGCAGGCCGACGATCCCGATGGTAAGGCTCACGACAGGCCAGTCTACGGGGCGCGCCATTCGTGCAGGACGGTCCCGTCCTGGGTCCAGTCGGGGGTGATCACCTCGCCGGCGACGACGGTGACCCGGGCCAGGATGCTATACGTGTCCCCGGGCCCGTACCGCCGCTGGAGGTGGCTGCGGTTGCGGTCCCGGAAGCGCGGGTCGGTCAGCGTGCGGACGGCGGCGTAAGTGCCCCGGCCGTAGGCGCCGTTGCAGATGGTGACCGACCGCATGCGGTTGAACGGGTTCGGCGCCCGGCAGAAGTGCGCGACGTCCTCGACGAGCCGCTGGTCCGGCGCCGTGCCTTCCAGCCTCGAGCGGAACGTCGCCGAGTGCCCGTCCTCGTCGACCACCCGGAATCCGGCGGCGTCCCGGTCCTGGGCGACCGGAAGGTTCAGGGCCTGCATCACCCGGCGGGTCATCGGCCCTTCGATGCCGCCCAGCAGCACAAGGTGATTGGTGACGTCGTTCTGGTCCAGTTCGTCGGCGAGCTTGCATTGCACCGGCACGCCGGGGTTGGCGGCGCAGACGTGACCGTAGAGCTCCATCAGGGCGTCGAGGTCGGAGTAGGCGTACAGCTCGACGTAGTCGGGTCTTTCCGGGGAGATGTGCGCCCGCAGCCGGGCGCAGACCAGGGTGATCGGCGACCGGTCGGCGAAGTGCCACAGGCCTTCCCACGGCGACCGGGTCGTCAGCTCTTCGCTGCCCGGCTGCGCCGCCGGCCCGGCCGAGGTGGCGGACGAGCGCAGTTCCAGCAGCTCCCGGCGGAGTTGCTCGAAGCGGTCCAGCTCCTCGCCGTGGAGTTCCTCCAGGGCCGGCAGCCGGCCTTCGGTAGGCGCGCGGGCGCCGGCGAACAACCGGGCATACGCGGTCAACCAGTCCTCGGACGGGACTGCTTTGCCCTTCTCCCAGGAGGAGATAAGCGGGACGCTCTTGTGGAAGGCGCGGGCGACCACTCCCTGGGTGACCGGTTCGCCGTTGAAGCCCGCCTCCCGCAGGCCACGCAGGCGGTCGCCGAGGCGCCGCTTCCCGCCGTCCATCATCGCCGGCCCTTCAGCCCCACTTCAGTTTTCCACTGAACGTGCGCACCGCAGTGGGTGCTACGGGCGGCGATTACCCCTGAAAGCCGCAATCATGCTTCAGCAAACGCTGAAGTCCGGCTACCGGCTGGTCAGCCCGAGCGGGTTGTCGGCCATCGTGCGGAGCTGGGTCACCATGGTCCGGGCGTCGCCGTCCGGGTTGCCGGCCAGCGCTTCGGCCAGGGCCCGCAACTGCGGAGCGGGCAGCTGCGCCATACCCACCCCGTGCAGCGGGATCGTGACGCTCGGGCCACCGGCCGGGTCCGAAGCGATCAGTGTCGGCGCCTGCATCACCGACTCGCGGCTCGTGCCCCGGTTGCGGCGGTAAGCGGTCGCGCCCCCGGTGATCGTCGCCGTCGCCAGGTCGACCGTGCGGCTGCGCAGCGCCGTACGCACCGTCACGCGGGTGCCCTCCAACCAGGCCGCCGTACGCAGGGCGCCCAGCGCCAGGTAGAGCCCGACCAGCATGAACGGGATGCCGAGCAGACCGATCAGCCGCAGCGGGCCGAAGCCGTCGCCGCCGTTGAACCAGCTGCCGTCCGAGATGCACTCGCGGACCGACGGGGGCAGCAGCTCCGGCGGGATGCCCGAGACCTCCGACGCGCTCGGGCAGGAGTCGTCGGCGCCGAACGCGCGGCCCAGCCAGCCGTCCACCACGAACGGCAGCAGGGCGAACGCCGCACCGGCGGCCGCGAAGATCAGGCCGAACGCGACGCCGAAGGCCTTCTGCGCCGGTGGGGAGCCGATCGACAGCCGCAGTCGCTCAGTGATCACGGCCCGAAGCATACGGGCCACACGGTCATGTCCGAATCCCGCCAGCCGAGCGCCCGGTACGGGGAGCAGACTCAGGTCCATGGAGTTGGACTTCGAACGGTGTTACCGGGCCGTCGACAGCCGTGACCAGCGGTTCGACGGCTGGTTCTACACCGCGGTCCGGACCACCGGGATCTACTGCCGGCCGTCCTGTCCGGCGGTCACACCCAGACGCGAGAACGTCACCTTCTATCCCAGCGCCGCGGCGGCGCAGCGGGGCGGCTTCCGGGCCTGCCGCCGGTGCCGGCCCGACGCCGCCCCCGGCTCCCCCGAGTGGGACCTGCGGGCCGACCTGGTCGGGCGGGCCATGCGGC
>NZ_JBEZGQ010000193.1:0-11107 GCF_040650095.1 Actinoplanes sp. NPDC048791
GCCACGCCCAGCCCGGTGGCCTCGCCGGCTGCCTCGCGGCCACCGGTCCTGCCGCCGGTGACGTTCCTGCCGGTCCAGCCGGGCTGCGCCAAGGACTGGACCGTCAACCCGCCGCTGATCCCGATCGAGGTCGTGCCCGGCGCCGGCAAGCTCACCGTGACCTGGCCCCGCCAGTACGACTCCGGCTATCGGATCACCGCGGTCAAGCAGCCGCTGGTGTCCGGCAACCAACCGGCCTACACCTGGCAGAACGTGCCCGCGGGCACCGGCTGCACCGTCACGGCCACGATCACCGGGCTCAAGAAGGGCGTGCCCTACATCGTCTGGCTGGATGCGCCCAACACCGGGCACGAGCTGGACGGCACCCGGCACCCGTACAGCGGCCGCTCCGGGGTCGTCTACCCGCGGTGAAGGTTTAAGCTGCAACGATGACCACGATGCCGGCCGCGTTCATCGGCCACGGCAACCCGATGAACGCGCTCGAGACCAACCGCTACACCCAGGCGTGGCGGGCCTTCGGCGCGTCGGTGCCGAGGCCCCGGGCGATCCTGGTGGTGTCGGCGCACTGGTACATCAACGCGACCGCGGTCACCGCCATGCCGCGGCCCCGCACGATCCACGACTTCTTCGGCTTCCCGCAGCAGCTCTTCGACGTCGACTACCCGGCGCCGGGCCTGCCCGCCCTGGCCGAGGAGGTCAGCGACATCGTCAAGCCGACCTGGGTCGGCGCCGACATCGACTCCTGGGGCATCGACCACGGCACCTGGTCGGTGCTCGTGCACGCCTTCCCGGACGCCGACATCCCGGTCACCCAGCTCTCGATCAACGCCGACCGCGGCTTCGACTACCACTTGGAACTGGGCGCGAAACTGGCCCCGCTGCGCGAATCGGGCGTGCTGATCCTGGGCAGCGGCAACGTCGTGCACAACCTCGGCGGCGTGAACCGCGACATGCCGGACGCGGGCTTCGACTGGGCGCAACGCTTCGACTCCGACGCCAAGGAGACGATGCTGGACGACCCGCTCAACGCGGCCCGGCTGGACGCCCACCGCGACTTCCGGCACGCGGTGCCGACCCCGGACCACTTCCTCCCACTGCTCTACCTGGCCGGCCTGGCGGGCGCGAGCGGCGAGGGCACGGACGTGCTGGTCGACGGGTACGCGTACGGCAGCCTGTCGATGACGGCGTACACGCTGGGCCTGCCGGCCGCCACCCCATCGACGGACACCACCGCGGCCGCGGCGATCCCGGCCGGCCTGCCCGCCGACGGCGTCAACATCTAGGCGCTCTTCTCGTAGATGATCTCCAGCCCGTCTTCGTCGTCCCACTGCTCGCCGACCTCGGTGAAGCCGTACTGCGCGACGAGCCCCAGCGAGGCGACGTTGTCCGGGCTGATCGTCACCCGCACGGTCCGGACCTCGGGGTCGGCGGCGCTCCGGGCCAGCAACGCCTCGAACGCGGCCCGGGCATAACCCTGCCGCCGGTACGCGGGATCAACGGCGTAACCGATCTCGACCAGGCCGGCGGCGTCGGGCCGGGAATGGAAACCGGCCCGCCCGACGGCCAGCTGCCGCCGCTCGTCCCAGATGACGCCGGTGACCCATTCGGCCTCGGCGGGATCCTGCTCGACCTGATCGCGGCGCCGCTCCCAGACACCGCGGTTCTCCGGCCCGGCGAGAAACTCCGACAGCGGGACCGGGCTGACGGCCTGCGCCGCAGCTAGATCGCCGGCGGCGAGCGCCGCAAACACCGGCCCCGAAAGATGAACGATCCGAACGTGCTGTCCCGTGGTCTCCACGGGAAGATCCTGGCACCGGTCAGGCGGCGGTGGTGTTGCGGCCGCTCCATTTGGCGGCGTACAGGCGGTCGTCGGCTGCTCGGAACAGGGCGTCGCCCGTCATGCCCGCAGACCATGTCGCCACGCCCACGCTCACCGTCAGGCGGACCTCCGGCAGGATCGTCGCCGCGGCCACCGCGGTGCGGATGCGTTCTGCCACCTCGCGGCCCGTCGTGCCGTCGCCCTGGAGGAAGACCACGAACTCGTCGCCCGCGTATCGGACCGCCTCGTCGCCGGTGCGGCAGTGGGCGCGCAGGATCGTCGCCACCTCGCGCAGGGCTCGGTCGCCCGCGCTGTGCGAGTACGCGTCGTTCACCGCCTTGAAGTGGTCCAGGTCGATGAGCAGCACCGTCAGCGGCCGCGCCCCCGAGGCCCGGTCCACGTCCTCGATCAGCAGGTCGAAGCGGCGCCGGTTGCCCAGCCCGGTCAGCGGGTCGAGCAGGATCTCGCGTTCCGCTCGGGCCCGGGCCGCCTCGGCCTCTTCGCGCTGGCCGGCCTGTCGCAGCATCGCCAGCCGTTGCAGTCGCAGCCGCCACAGCTCGCGCATCTGGCCCTCGACCGTCTCGAACAGGTCGCGGCTGGACTGGCAGTCCTCGATCTCCAGGGCGGTCAGGGCCAGTTCGAAGCGGATGATCGGTCGTTCGTCGGGGCGGGAGCCGTGTTCGCTGAGCTCGCGGGCGGCGATGAACTCGCGGCGGGCCTCGTGCGGGAAGCCGTGCGCCCGCAGGCTGATGCCCAGGGCCAGGTGCGCCATCCGGGCGTACTGGTGGGTGCCGCCGCCGCGCAGCGGCATGATCGCCTCGCGGGCCAGCTTTTCGGCCACTGTGGTCTCGCCCAGCTTGGCCAGGGCCAGGGCGTGCACGGCGGTCGCGTGCACGTCGGGCTGGGAGTCCAGGCGGTGCCGGGTGATCTCGGCGCTGCGGCGCAGCTTGCTGCGGGCCTCCTCGGCCCGGCCGACGTGCGACAGCCGCAGTCCCCAGTAGAGCAAGGTCACCGCGTGCACCAGGTCGAACGACGTCGAGCGGTTCGGCGAGTCCGAGGCGCACAGCTGGTCGTACGCCGTCGCCGCCGTCTCGTACATCTCCGCGGCGGTGGCGGCCTCGGCGAACGAGCACATCGCCGAGCGGTGCCGGTCCGTGCCCGCCGGGCCCGCGTTCAGCAGGGCGCCGGCCCGGGCCAGGTGTTGCATGCAGTCGACGTAGTGGCCGCGCAGCAGGTGCAGCTGGGCCAGGTCGCAGCGGGCCTTGGCCTCGCTGAGCAGGGAACCGGCGGTGCGCAGCAGTTCCTCGCCGAGCGCGGTGCCCTCCACGAGCTGACCCATGGCCAGCAGCGCGTACATCTTTCCCTGGATCAGGAACCGGGCCGTCCGGTCGTCGCTGACCGTCCGGGCGATCGTCAGGAAGGCGTCGGCCGCCGCGACAGCTTCGTACGCCTGCCCGTCGTTCGCCATCCGGTGCACCTGCAGGGCGAGCAGATGGAGCGGCCCGTACACGGTCACCGGCACCGGCAACCGTCGGTCCCCCGAGATCCAGTCCGCCATCTGCCCAGTATCAGCCGTTCCGGGCGTTAGTAAATCCACCGGACCGATAGGCCTGCATTCGGCTGCGCCGATGGCCACCGATGTCGATCACTTTGCCTGCACTGTCCTGTTTGTGCCACCGGCGGATGCGGAATGTCTGCGTAAGGTGACGGTATGGCGTACGCCGCGACAGGTCGGCGCAGGGCTGCCATCTGGGCCCTGGCCGTCGAGTTGCTGCTCGCCGCCGGTGCGATCACCGCGGGCACGCTGCGCCAGCCGTCACTGGGTGCGGACTATGTCGACATCGACGAGGTCGCCGCCCTGCCGGTGGAGCCGGCCACCGGGTCGTACACGTGGGACTGCGGGCGCAACGAGAACGGCCATCGCAACAGCAGCAACATCGTCGTGACGCCGGGCAAGGCCGGGCCGGTGCACCATCTGCACGACTTCTTCGGCAACCTGTCCGTTGATGTCGGCAGCACGGTGAAGACTCTGGCCGGCGGCGGCACCACCTGCACCAACGGCGACGAATCAAGCTACTACTGGCCGGTGCTGCGCACCTTCGGCCCGCGGGACGGTCCGCACGGCGGGGCCGTGCAGGTCCCGGTCCGGGTCAGCTTCGCTTTCCACGGCAACCCGCGGGGGCCGGTCCTGGCGATGCCCCGGCTGCTGCGGGGAGAGGTGGGGGACGCGTACGCGGTGACGAACGGTGGCGCCCGGGCCGCCGCGGTCTGGAGTTGTTCCGGCAGTCCCGAGCGCCGCAGTCTGCGATACGTCGTCTGTCCCCGCGGTGAGCAGGTGCTGCGGGTCTTCGACTTCCCGAGCTGCTGGGACGGCCGGCGGGTGGACAGCAACGACCACCGCCAGCAGCTCGTCCTCGCTTCACCCGGGGGCGGCTGTCCGATCTCGACCTTCGCGGTGCCGCGGCTGCTGATCGTCGTCGCTTACGCCATCGTGCCGGGCACCCGGTACCGGATCGACTCGTTCGACGCGCAGCGGCACAGTGCGCTGACCGATCACGCGTTCTTCGTCAATCTGATGCCGGATGCCCTGATGAACGAGGTCGTACGGTGCCTGAACGCCGCTCGCAGCTGTCAGTAGCCGGGGTCGGCGGGGGCGTCGCCACCGGCGTCACCGGAGTTCGCGGTGCCACCGGTCCCGCCGGCGGACTCGGGCAGCGCCCCGGTCTTGCCGCCCTTCGGGTTGACCGCGAACCAGGTGCCCTTGACGCCCTGACCCAGGATGTCGCCCGGCTTGGCGTCCTTGGCGAAGTAGTACACCGGCCAGCCGTTGATGGTCACCTGGCAGGTCCCGTCCGCGCGCTCGACGTACCCCAGGATCTTGGGGTTGATGCCCTTCGGGAAGATCTTGCCGGGCGACTTGATCAGCAGCGGCGGCCAGGCCTTGGCGCAGTCGCCGTTGCAGGTGGCCTTCGGCGGCTTGTTGCTGTCCTCGTCGAAGCGGTAGAGCGTGCGCCCGGCGCCGTCGGTGACGTAGGTGCCGATGACCGGGTTCTCCGCGGTGTTGAGCTCGACCGTCTTGCTGCCCTTACGGATGCTCTTGGGCGGGGTGATGTCCTGGTCGGACGCACCACTGAAGATCTTGACCCACTTCTGGGTCTTGGCGACGGTCGGCTCGGGGATCGGCTCAGATGACCGGTCCGGGGTCTCGGCGGCCAGTTCGGCCTGCTCCGGCGCCGTGCTGGGCTCGGGCGGCACCGCCGGCGCGGCGGGCGTCTCGCCCTCCGCGGCCACGAATCGCACTTCGGTCGGGGTGGTGCCGGCCGGTGCGCACGCGGCGAGACCGAACGCGCTGGTCAGCGCCAGGACGGCGATGGTGATGCGGCTGCGCTTCATGATTCCCCCTGTGGGTGAGCCGGTACGCCATCCACACGACTGCGGGCCGGATCCGGTTCAGCGGGAAATTGTTCTGAACCGATCCGGCCCACCGGCACGTGTGAGGGGAGTCAGACCGACGAAACGGGGGTCGAGGGTGGCCGGGCACGCGCTCCGTCCGGCCGGCCTCGGCGTGGTAACCGCCGTCACCGGGGGGAAGAAATGCCGGGGTTGAGGCTCCAACGTCGCCGGGAGGTGGCCGATGAGGCGCTGGTCAGATCGTTGTTCTCGGAGCACGGGGCGGCGATGCTCGCGTACGCGACGCAGCTGACCCGGGACCGGGCCGCCGCCGAGGACGTGGTCCAGGAGGCCCTGGTCCGCGCCTGGCGACATCCGGACAGTCTGGTCAACGGCAAGGGCTCGGTACGCGGCTGGCTGCTCACCGTGGTCCGCAACATCGTCACCGATCAGATCCGCGCCCGTAACGCCCGCGCCCCCGAGGTGCGCGAGTCGCCGGTCGAGGTGGCGGTCTCCGGTGACCACGCGGAGCAGGTGGTCAACTCGGTGGTGGTGATCGACGCGCTCAGCCGGCTCTCGGCCGAGCACCGCGAAGTGCTGGAGCAGGTCTATCTGCTCGGCAGCACGGTCGCGGAGGCGGCGAAGGCGCTGGGCATTCCGCCCGGCACCGTCAAGTCGCGTTCCTTTTATGCCCTGCGGGCACTACGCGAGCTCCGGTCGCTGAGCGCAGCCGGAACGGAACGGTCTGCCTCATGACGACGAATCACGTGGACCTCGCCGGCTATCTGACGAAGTCACTGGACGCGGAGCAGGTACGCCTGGTCGAGGAGCATCTCGCCGGCTGCGCCGAGTGCCGCGCCGAGGTGGAATCACTGCGGGAGTGGACGATGGCACTCGAGGCCGTGCCCGAGGCGATGCTGCTGGACGGGCCGCCCGAGGGCGGTGACCTGTTGCTGCAGCGCACGCTGCGGCAGATCCGGGACGAGTCGGCCGGGAGGCGGCATCGGCGGACGGCGCTGGTGAGTGCCGCCGCGGCCGTGGTCGTCGCCGCCGCGATCGCCTCCGGGGTGGTGGTGGGCCGGAGCACTGCTGATCCGGGCGCGCCGATCGCGTTGCCGACTCCGTCGCAGGCGGAGCAGACCACCATTCCCGGCACGAAGACTGCGACCGCGGTGGACGCCGGCACCGGCGCGCGGATCACCGTCGCGGTGGCCCCGGCGCCGGGCTGGGTGCGGATCAAGGCCGCGGTCGCCGGGATCCCGGCGGGGGAGCGGTGCCGGCTCGAGGTGGTCGCCCGCAACGGCACGGTGGTGCTGGCCGGCAGCTGGGTGGTCTCCGAGAAGGGCGCGGAAGAGGGCACCACGCTGGACGGCAGTGCGCTGGTCGCCCCGGCCGACGTGGCCTCGGTCCGGGTGGTGACGGAGAAGGGCAAGCAGTACACGAGTGCCGCTGTCTGAGCCGGCGGACGTCAGCCCCAGGGCGCGTGGATGATCTTCTCCACTTCGATGGTGAGGATCACCCGCACCTGGTCCCGGCCGCCGAACCACGGGTACGGCCCGCCGATGTACTTCTGGGCCAGCTCCTCGATGTGCTCGGCGCCGCCCTTGGGCGAGATGTCGACGACCCGGCCGCGGACGGAGAAGTAGTTCGACACGTCGTCCGGGTCGGCCACGGTCACGGCGACCCGGGGATCACGCTCGACGTTCCTGACCTTCTGGTAGCCCTCGACGGTGTTGATCACGATGTGCTCGCCGTCCGTGCCGACCCAGGTCTGGGTGAGCTGCGGTGAGCCGTCCGGCATGGTGGTGGCGATGAAGCACGGGCTGGGCTTGCCGAGCAGGTCGAGCAGCCCGGCGGGCAGGGAGGTCATGGATCAACAGTACGGTCGGTGTATCGGGACAGCCCGTCGATGAGCATGTCGAGGCCGAACTCGAAGCGCTCGTCGCCCGAGCCGGCGGTCAGCGTCGCGGCGTGCGCCCGGATGTTGGGGAACCGGTCGGCCGGCAGGTTGGTGTAGTAGTCGGTCAGCTGGCCGACGAAGGTGTCGAAGTACTCGCGGGTGCTCTGGCCGTCGGTCAGGTTCTGCTGGTGCAGCGAGTTCTCGTAGGCGTCGGCGACGATGTAGAGGAACAGCCGGTCCAGTGACCAGGCCGCCACCTGCGGCGGGACGCCTCCGGCGAGCATGATGGCCAGCATCGCCTCGGACATCCGCAGCGCGTTCGGCCCGCTGGGCACGGTGGCCAGCGCCGCCCGGGCGATGTCGTTGTATTTCGCCATCAGGGCGTGCCCGCGCCGGCACATCTCCTTGATCTGCTCCTGCCAGTGCTCCGGGTCGGGCGTGAGGACCTCCACCTGACCGCAGATCCGGTCGAACATCAGGTGCAGCAGCTCCTCCTTGTTCGCCACGTGGGCGTACAGGCTGGAGGCGCCGGTGTCGAAGACCGCGGCCAGGCGGCGCATGCTCACCGCCTCGATGCCCTCTTCCAGGACGATCCGCAGCCCGGCGTCGACGATCTCGTCCTGGCTCAGCGGGGCCTTGGCGGGGCGGGGGCGTTTGGGGACGGTGCGCCGCCACGGGGGCAGGGGAAGCTCGCTCATCGGCGTACAGTGTACTTGACGCGAACGGTGTTCGTCGGTAGAACGGTGTTCGACCATAACGAACACTGTTCCGGGGGACGCCGTGCAAGCTGTGCTGGAGAAAGCCGCTGAGACTCCGTACCGATGGCGCTGGGTCGCGTTGTTCGTGATCCTCGCCGTCGAGGTGATGGACCTGCTCGACTCGCTGGTCACCACGATCGCCGGGCCGGTGATCCGGGCCGAGCTGGGCGGCTCGCTCAGCCTGATCCAGTGGCTCGGTGCGGCGTACACCCTGTCCATGGCCATCGGGCTGCTCACCGGCGGCCGGCTCGGTGACATCTACGGCCGGCGCCGGATGTTCGTCATCGGCGCCGTCGGCTTCACGCTCGCCTCGCTGGTCTGCGCGCTCGCCTTCTCGCCCGGGGTGCTGATCGGGGCCCGCGCGGTCCAGGGCCTGTTCGGGGCGGTCATGCTGCCGCAGGGCCTGGGCATGATCAAGCAGATGTTCGCCCCGGCGGAGCAGGCCAAGGCGTTCGGCGCGTTCGGCCCGGTGATGGGTCTGGGCGCGGTCGGCGGCCCGATCCTGGCCGGCTGGCTGGTCGACGCGGACTACTTCGGCACCGGCTGGCGGATGATCTTCCTGATCAACCTGCCGCTCGGCGTCTTCGCCGTGCTCGGCGCGGTCAAGTTCCTGCCCGAGTTCCGCAGCGAGCGCCGCCCCCGGCTGGACGTGGCCGGTGTGCTGCTCGCCGCGGTCGCGGCGTTCCTGCTGCTCTATCCGCTGGTGCAGGGGCGCGAGCTGGACTGGCCGGTCTGGATCTTCGTCATGCTGGCGCTGGGTGTCGCCCTGTTCGGTCTCTTCGGCGTCTACGAGTCGCGTCGCGAACGCCGGGGCCTGGACGCACTGGTGACCCCGACGCTGTTCCGCAAGCGGGCGTTCACCAGCGGCCTGCTGCTGGGCCTGGTCTTCTTCGCCGCGCTGATCGGCACCGGTCTGATCTTCACCCTCTATCTGCAGATCGGGCTCGGCTACTCGCCGCTCAAGGCCGGCCTCACCACGCTGCCGCAGGCGCTCGGCACGGTCGCCGGATTCATCGCGGCCGGTGCGGGACTCAGCGAACGGCTGGGCCGCAAGCTGCTGCTGATCGGGACCGTGATCATGGCGCTCGGCACGGCCGCTGTGGCGGTCACCGTGCAGCTGGCGGGCGCTGAAATCACTCCGTGGCTGCTGATCCCCGCGCTGATCCCGCTGGGCGTGGGCATGGGCCTGGCCATGGCGCCGTTCTTCAACATCGTGCTGGCCGGGGTCGACGACGAGGAGACCGGCTCGGCGTCCGGGGCGCTCACCTCGGTGCAGCAGCTCGGCGGCGCGTTCGGCATCGCGGTGCTCGGCACTGTCTTCTTCGGACTGCTGCCCGGCGCGGTCGCGGACCACGTCGACGCGGCGGGACTACGGCCGGCGCTGACCGCGGCAGCCGTGCCGGCCGAGGCTCAGCCGGCGGCAGTCACCGGCATCCGCGACTGCCTGCGCGACCGGGCGGCCGAGGAGGATCCAGCGGTGCAGCCCGCGTCGTGCCGCGCGGCGCAGGGGGCGGCCGCGCCGGAGATCGGAGGGTACGCCGAACAGGCGGTGCACGCCGGCTTCCGGGACACCACCGTGCGCAGCCTGCTGGTGGCGCTGGCGCTGCTGATGCTCGCGTTCGGGCTGTCGTTCCTGCTGCCCCGGCACGCGCGACCGGAGGACGGTCACTGACGGACGGCCACGGCCGGGGGGCGGGGCCGGGTGTGTGAACGCACCCAAAGCGCCGCCCCCACCATGGCGGGGGAAAACTGGTCAGCCAGCACCCCGGCCAGGTGCGGTCCGCCCCAGTCCAGGTGGTACGTCGCCGGGTCGGTCAGGTCGATGACGAACGGTTCCACCACCGCCCGCGCCACGAAGAAGAGTCCGATGATCCACAGGAGGACGACGCCGATTCGCTTCATGTCCTCGACGCTAGGAGCCCGGGTGGCGGCGGGACACCGTGCTAGCCGTACCTCTGGTGCTCAGATCGTCGGGAGCCCCGCCGCCTGCCAGGCCTTGAAGCCGCCGTCGAGATCGGTGGCCCGCAGCAGGCCGAGATCCTGCAGTGCCGCCGCGGCCAGGCTGCTCGTGTAGCCCTCCTGGCAGGTCACGATGACCTCGAGGTCGTAGCGGGTGAAGGACAGCCGGGCGTCGCTGCGGGGGTCGAGGCGCCATTCCAGCACGTTGCGCTCGATGATGACCGCGCCGGGGATCTCGCCGTGCTCAGCCCGCTGGGCGGCCGGGCGGATGTCCACCAGTACGGCGCCACGGCCCACGGCCCGGTACGTCTCGTGCGGGCCGAGCCGGACCAGCCGGGCCCGGGCGCCGGCCAGCAGCTCGTCGATGCTCCGGGCGCCCTCGGGGGCGGTGGCGAAGGAGGGTGCGCTGCGCAGCAGGGGAGTGCTCACCACTGGGCTCCGGCTCGCTCGATGGTGACGACGTCCAGCCCGGCGGCGCCGATCCGGTAGCGCGTCATGGTGGTCAGGGCCGGGCCGTACGCGTGGATGCTGATCGCGGGCCGGTTGGAGCGGTTGGTGATCCGGTGGATGTGCCGGGTGCCGAACCGGCGGCCGGCGCCCTCGCCCAGCTCGCGGGCGGTGATCCGGGGTGAGCCGTCCGCGCCCGTGGCGACGGTGTCCTCGGTGAGGGCCCCGGAGAAGACGTAGAACGCGCCGGCCGAGCCGCCGTGGTCGTGCAGGTCCGTGCCCTGCCCGGGTAGCCAGGTCAGCAGCCACACCTCGTGGTCCGGTTCCTGGGCCAGCCGGTGGTACCACCGGTCGACCGCGTTGAAGCGGGGCGCGACGGGCCAGGAGTCCGGGTCGGCGGCGTACCGGGTGGCGGTGGCGAGATGGTCGAGGCGGATGTCGACGACGGTCACTGCAGCTCCTCGCTTTGCATATATTGCCTATCAGTTCTATAGGTTTACCGCCACAGTACGGCCGGGAGGGGGCGACGCGCGGGAAGAACCCAGAAACTGGCCCTCAGGCCGGGAACGTGTTGCTCAGGGGGCGCGAAAAGCGCAGATCAGCGGGGACAGCGCGCGCTGGCGCACCGCGCCAGGTCGATCACCCGGCGGGCCGTGAGGGGAATACCCTGCCGCTGCATGCGCCCATCGTGGTCGGCCACCCGGGCACAAATCAAACCTGTACCACCATGCGGGAACGGGGGATGCTCCTATGGATGTGAAGCGGCTAGTTCAAGATCGTTTGAGGTGATGATCTGGTAGAGCTCGCGGGCGACGTAGCGCTTGAGGCACCGGA
>NZ_JBEZGQ010000194.1:0-11066 GCF_040650095.1 Actinoplanes sp. NPDC048791
TGCCCGGCCACCCCGACCGGGTCGCGGTCAAGCGTCAGGCGCGCGAGCTGCTCGCCCCGTTGCCGCTCGCCCCCGCCGCCGCCGGGTCGCTGCTGACCGAACGGCACTAGACGAGCCCGCCCGAACTGCCTGGCAACCTTCCGCGGCCGGATAGCCACTACAGATTGCCGGGAGTGCGAAGGCCGGCAACCACCCCAATCCTGCAACAAAGCTGCAAACCATATTCATTGACGTGTATCGATTGGCGTGTCAGGTTGGAGAAGTCCTCCCCCGATACCGTCGGCATCCTCCGCACGAACCCGTGAGCTGCGATGACGACGGTTCCGTCCGCCTTCATCGAAGGCGGAGGCTCTGCGAAAGGTCCCCTCATGAAAAGACCCCGCATACTCATCGGTGCCGCAGTTCTGGCCGCAGCCATGGCCGGCTCTGTTGCGACGGTGGGCCTGGCGTCAGCCGCCACGGACGTGAAAGTCACCGCGTCGATCAAGGTCAGCGGCACTTTCGACGGCGGCGGCAAGCGCTACATCGGCTCCGGCGCCCTCGGCAGCGGCGGCCAGAACGAGGGCCAGGACCCGATCTTCGACCTGGCCGCCGGGGCCACCCTGAAGAACGTCATCCTGGGCGCCCCGTCCGCCGACGGCGTCCACTGCGCCGGTAGCTGCAACCTCACCAACGTCGTCTGGCAGGACGTCGGCGAGGACGCCGCCACCTTCCGCGGCACCAACGCGACCGTCGTGATCGACGGCGGCAGCGCGGCGAGCGCATCGGACAAGGTGTTCCAGGACAACCGCGGTGCCGGCGGGTCGGTGACCATCAAGAACTTCAAGGTCTCCAACTTCGGCAAGCTCTACCGCTCCTGCGGCAACTGCTCCACCCAGGCCGCCCGCAAGGTGACCATCCAGAACGTCACCGCGACCAGCGGCAAGGTGATCGCCGGCGTCAACACCAACTACGGCGACGTCGCGACGCTGAAGGGCAACAACATCGGCAGTATCCCCACCTGCTGGCTGTACACCGGAAACAACACCGGCGCCGAACCGACCAAGACCGGCTCCGGCGCCAACGGCAGGAACTGCATCGTCTCCTGACGGTGGCGAAACGGCCCTCTGGCGTAGGCCAGGGGGCCGTTTCCTGCCGTTCGAGTGTGCCGGGCTGTGGCCGGTATCCCCGTCAGGAACGCGGCCGCACGTACAACCTGGCGGTGGTGGCGCGATGCGAGCGGTGCCCGCTGCACAAAGCGTCATCGCCGCCGCTGCCGGGGCTCGGGGTCCCGGCCGGCCGCTTGGTGTAGGACACGGACACCTGCAAGGTGATGAACCCGGCCGCGTCGGCATCGGGGGTCACCCGGAACGCGGTGTAGTCGAAATCGCCACCGGCCAGGTTCGCGCTGCGCGACAGCGACGTGTACGAGCCGGTGTTACTCGGATAGGTGAGCGCGGCGACGTCGTCGCCGGTGACGGTAACCCGCACATCGCACACATCCGAGCGCGACGTCCACCACGTCTTGACCCACTTCGCCACGCCGGCCCGTACCGTCGGCACGACGGCCTTGTCCACCAGACGCGGCCCGTCCTTCCCACCGGCCTGCACCGCACTCGCCGGCGCCGCCACGACACCCGCGGCGACCGCAAGCGCGGCCGCCGCGGCGGCAACCCGTGGAACCGTCTGTGACCTCATGTCCGCATCCCTTCCCGGTGGACCGGGCCGGCCGCGACGCCGTCAGCTACGGCGTCCGGCACATCCCCGGATCAACCGCGACGCTAGAGGCCCGAACCCCGGGCCGGTCCGCCGATGGCAGCAGAGCCACCCTTTCGGGTGGCCGGTGATCGCGGACCTGAGCCCCGGCGATTGCCGGGTGACGACCGGTCGAGGACGTGCTGATGAACCACCGACCAGGCCGGCCAAGCGCCCACGGGCTCGCCCTCGAGCCAATATCCTGAGGATGTGCATACCGTCCTCAGCAAGGGCAGCCGGTTGGATCCGGACGTCAAGCTCCCGGAGCACGCCGGCCTGACGATGGTCACCGGGGCGCCGGCGGAGCTGCTGTTGGCGCTGAGTCGCCCGCACGAGCTGGAAGTGCAGGCCGTCACCGCGGCCCCGACCCGGTTCGCGTGGATCGACGTCGGCGCTGCGGGGGTCCTGTTGTACCGCCTCGGCCCGGTGCTGCCCTGGGGGCAGGTGACCTTCCACCCCCATCTGGTCCCGGCCGAGGAGGGACCGGCCGGCGTCGACGGTACGCACGGGGTGCGGATCGTGCTGGTCGACCGGGACAGCAGGGTGGTCCGGGCGGTGCACCGGGTTCGCTGGCCGGCCGGCTTCGTGTCAGTGGTACGGGACTCGGTGGCCAGGATGCAGGAGACGCCGTACAACCGCCTGGCTCACCAGCATGCCGTTGCCGCGTTGCACCGCCGGTACCCGACACCCGAGGACCTGCTGGTCGACCGGGTCGACGCGCACTGCACCGCCGTACCGATCCGCGCGGGGTGACAAACGTGGGTTGACGGCCGAGTGTCCGCTAGCGGACGACGGCCCTACGCCTGGCGGGGGCGATGCTACGTTGGCCGAATGTAGCATCGAGGGGGATCTATGCACATTCGACGTCCACTGGCCGCCCTGACCACTACCGCACTGCTCGTTGTCGGCGTCGGGCCCGCCGTCGCAGCTGCCGCCGACGCTCAGCCGATCCTGACCTTCCGCTCCGCCACCGCGCATCCGGTGGCGCAACGGTTCGTCGACGGTGACTACATCTGGTTCGATCTCGATCTCGGCATCCATCTGGTCGCCGGGACGCAGCCTTTCGACATCCGGGCCAAGCGCAAGTCGTACGCGCAGCCGATCGTCGCCAAGCTCAACGGCACCCCGCTGCCGGCCGGCCTGTTCACGTCGTTCGGTGGCTTCGAGGACTTCACCTCGATCACCATCCGGGACGCCGCCGGCGCCGTGGTCCACGACTACACGACCGACTGGTGCCCGAACTCGGAACGCTCGGTGCGCAGCCGCCCGGACGGCCCGTCGCAGAACGCGTACCCGCTGGACTGCGGCTGGCAGGGCTACGGCGACGGCGGCAGCGGCAACCCGTTCCTGCTCGGTTCCGTCTGGGGCATCCCGGCCGGCTGGGCCACCCCGATCGAGACCGTCCCGCGCGGTGACGGAGCCTGGACCGGGCAACCGGAGATCGATCTGCCGGGCGGCGAATACCAGGTCACCGTACGGTTGAACGATCCGTACCGGGAATGGCTGGCCGTGCCCGCCGCGGACGCCACCGTGAACCTCGACCTGACCGTGGTCGACATCGGTGTGGGCCAGGCGTCGGCCCCAGCGGCGAAGCCGGGGGCCCGCACGGCCACCGAGGCCCACCAGCACGCCACGGCCGGCGATCCGGCAGCCCAGGTGACCGGTTACGACCCGCGCTTCCGGCCGCCCGCGAAGGTACCGGCGACCCTGGCCGCGGTGCCGGCGACCGGCCCGAAGCCCGATCTGCGCGCGCTGCCCGCCTGGGACATCGCCCTGCAGCAGGACACGGACGGCAAGGCGTACATCAACTTCGCCGCCACCGTCTGGAACGGCGGGACATCTCCGCTGGTGGTGGACGGCTTCCGCCGCACCGGCGAGGACGTCATGGACGCGTACCAGTACTTCTACGACGCCGCCGGCGCCGAAGTCGGGGCCCGGCTCGCCGGGACGATGCAGTGGGACGCCCGCGAAGGGCACCTGCACTGGCACTTCACCGACTTCGCCCAGTACAACCTGCTCGACTCCAGCCAGGACCTGGCCGTGCGCTCCGGCAAGGAGGCGTTCTGCCTCGCCAACACCGACCCGGTGGACTACACCATGCCGCTGGCCAAGTGGCGGCCGGGCAACACCAGCCTGGCCACCTCGTGCGGGCAGAACACGGCGGTGGCGGTGCGCGAGGTGCTCGACATCGGCAACGGCGACACCTACGGGCAGTACCTCCCGGGCCAGTCCTTCGAGGTCACCGACCTGCCCAACGGCACGTACTGGATCGAGGTCCGAGCCAACCCCGAGGAGCATCTGGCCGAACTGCGCACCGACAACAACGCCGCCCTGCGCAAGGTGATCCTGGGCGGCAAGCCCGGCGCGCGGACCCTGCGCGTGCCGGCCGTGCACGGCCTGGACGGCTGACCCGGGCCCCGCCTACCTGGTGTCCGAGCGGATCAACGGGACAGGTCGACCCGGCGCAGGGGTTGGTCGGCGAGGGCGCCGCTCACGGTGTGGGTGGACCAGCTCACCGCTGACAGGTAGATCTCCATCATGTCTTCGGCGTTGATGACCGCACCGGCGGTCGGCTGCCCTTGTTCGTAGGCGCGTACGGCGTGCAGGACCCGGCCGAGGTCTCCGGCTTCGGCGGTCAGTGCCGCAACGACGTCGTCGGCCAAGGGCAGCTCGGTGATCAGCTGTGCGGGGTGTTCGGCGAGCAGGTCCGCGATACCGGACAGCAGTCCCACCGTGAAGGCTGCGCCGCCGGACAAGCGGAGTCTCTCGGCGAGCAGTTGGCACAGCCGGGCCCTGATCAATGTCGACATCACCTGGTCTTCGGTGGCGTCGGTGAGGTCGCTGAACAGCATCAGCGTGACCCACTGCCGGATCGTCGCCGGACCGAGCAGGGTGGCGGCCTGAGCGACCGAGGAGACGCGTGCGGCGAGACCGGAGGCCGCGGAGTTGGTGGCCCGCAACAACCGGTAGGTGATCGCGGGGTCGCGGCTGATCAGCGACACGACCTCGTCGAAGTCGACCTCGTCGGCATTCAACGCGGCGATCAACTGCAGGCGGGCAGCGCGTGTGGGTGACATCGACGCGGTCGACAGCACGTGTGGGCGCCCGAGCACGTGGCCTTGAAAGAAGTCGAACCCCAGCTGCATGGCGTGCTGCAACTGCTCCTCGGTCTCCAGCCGTTCCGCCACCAACTGGATGTGGGGGTATCGGCGGCATTGCTCAACCGTCTCCGCCACGCCGGCCGGGTCGGCGTCCAGCATGTCCACCTTGACGTAGGTGGCCCAATCCAGGAGGCGCTCAGCTCCCGCGCCCCAGACGAAGTCGTCCAGCGCGATGGTGAAACCTCGCTCGACCAACGCCCGGGTCCCGTCGATGACCAGGTCGTCGACCTCGACGGTCTCCACGATCTCCAGAACGGCTTGGTCGGAGTCGAACGGCACGGGCAGTTCGCCGGTCAGGAACTCACGGGTGACGTTGACGAAGCAGGCCCTCGACCCGACCAGCTCGGTCAGGCCGAACTCGGTGAAGGCAGCCACGATCACCTGGCTGGTGGCCTGCGCGGTGCTCCGGGAGGCGCTCTGCGCTGCCGCTGAGTCGCGGAACAGCAGCTCGTAGGCGACCACGTCTCCGCTACGGTCGTAGATCGGCTGCCGCCCGACATGAATCCAGGAAGCCGGCTCGTCACTGGGGGCGGATACTTGCGTCACGGACGCAGAATAGCCCGAATAGGGATACACCCGCCGGAATAGGAAGTAAGTCCCCCAGCCGTTGTCACACGACGGTGTGCCGCAGGCAACGACCACGCCTCGACGTCATGCCGACCGGGTTCACCTTTCGGCTCGTTCCTCACAACGCTGACGAGTTCGGACGTCCCTGGGCGTCGGGGTCGATCCGGTCCCCAACGTGTGGCTGCGCGACCTGCGGACTGGCCAGCTCGAACTGATCTCCGCCGACTACTGCGGCGAGCCGTCGACCATGCTGAACTACCCCGCCGGCGGTGACGTGTCGGCAGATGGGCGCTTCGTCGCCCTCATCATCCGCGCCCCGGTGTTCCGTTCGGACACACTCATCAATTCTGACCGAGTACGCGAAGGGCGTTACCAGCCATGTGCTCAGCGATCTGTTGCTCGGTGAAGCCCTCGGCCCGTAACCATCCGGGCAGGTGGCGTGCGAGGTGGTCGTAACCGCGCCCGCCGAACCGGTGCAGCTGCGTCCTCGTGCACACGTCCTGTGAATGCAGCACCCGACGGTCGAGTCCGGCCTCCGCCAGCTGTACCAGCGCCCGTAACCGTTCACGATCCGTCGGCATCGGATCGTCGCCGTACGGGAACTCGTCACCCCAGATGTCGAACCCGATCGAGCAGCCGCGGCGCAGCAGCGTGATGAGCGGGCGCACATCACTCGCGGCGTTCACGTCGAGGTGGCACAGGACGATCCTGCTCGGATCCGCGCCGTGCCGCTCGAGGATGTCGAGGGCGGCAGTGGCTGCGGGCATCCACGGGTGCAGGTGGACGAAGATCAGCGCTCCGGTGGCGCCCTGGGCCGTGGCCGCCGCGGCCAGCGCCCGCTTCTCCAGCTCGGTGATCGGGCTGCTCGTGCCGATCTCTCCGATGACACCGGCCGGGTGCCGGTCATCGGTGAGGGCGCCGACGATCTCGTCCGCGAGCCGGTCGACGCTGTCGAGCCGGCGGGTCCCCGTCCAGGAAGCGTCGATGTAGCGCCCGCAGCCGATGATGATGTCGACACCGGTGAGTCGGGACAGCGCAGCGACACGTGCGGGATCGCGGCCGATGGTGTCCGGGGTGACGTCGATGACGAGCGGGCTGGGCGCCACTGCCGTCAGGTGCCGCAGTTCCGAGGCGATGAGGTCGGCGTCGTCCAGTACCAAGTTGTCGGGGCAGGCGAAAGGGTTGCGGCGCACATCCGCCAGCGTCGTGTCGCTGACCTTCTCCTGCTCCAACGCGGGGAAGAGCGGATCGTCCTGACTCAGCCAGCAGCGCAGATCGACGAAGAAGTGCTCGTGCGTCAGGACGATGTCGTATCTGGTGCCCAGTGCGGCGCCGAGCACGGTGCGGGGCTGCCAGGTCGTCATCACAGATCCGCCGCCGCAGCCGGCCCGTCGTAGATCCTCTCGTAGACCTGCCTCACCAGGCCGCGGTAGAGCTCGGATTCGCCCACTCGATGATCGCGCGGTCGCGGCAGACCCACCGTCAGGTCCAGCACGACCCGGCCCGGCCGGTCGGCCATCACGATGACGCGGTCCGACAGCAGGACCGCCTCGGCTATGTCATGGGTGACGAGCAGCGCCGTGGTGAGCTGGCGGCGCCACACCCGCTCGAGCAGTCCCTGCATCGACCGGCGGGTCAGCGCGTCCAGCGCGCCCAGGGGCTCGTCCATCAGCATCATCTTCGGCCGGGACGCGATCATGCGCGCGATGGCGACCCGTTGCTGCATCCCTCCGGACAACTCGTCGGGGTAAGCGTCGCCGTGACGGTCGAGCCCGACCTCATGGAGCAGATCCCGCGCCTGGTGCCGCCGTTCAGCGCGGGATCGGGCGGCATCGCCGATGCCGAAGGCGACGTTCTGCGCGGCGGTCAGCCATGGGAACAGCGAGTACTGCTGGAAGACCATGCCCCGTTCCCGGCCCGGGCCGGTGACCCGCCGGCCGTCGAGACGGATCCGCCCCGTGGTCGGACGGATGAGGCCGGCGACCGCATTCAGCAGTGTCGACTTTCCGCAGCCGGAGGTGCCCACGATGGACACGAACTGGCCCTCGGCCACTGACAGGGTGGTGGCGGCGAGGGCCATACCGCCGCTGTAGGTCACCGATACGTCGTCGAGCCGCAGATATGCCTCGTGGTCCAGGCCGGCCACCACGGTCGCGGCAGGTGGATTCGTCATGAGTTGACCTCCGCCGGGCGGAACAGGCGCCTACCGCCGTAGCGCAGTGCCTGGTCGGTGACGAGACCCAGCACACCCAGCACGAGGATGTAGCCGATGATCGTGTCGGTGGCCAGGTACCTCTGGGCGATCGTGATCCGGTAGCCCAGCCCGGAGGTTGCGGCGACCAGCTCCGCGACGACGAGCCACGTCCAGGCCCATCCGAGGCTGATACGCAAGGAGTCCCAGAGGCTCGGTGCGGCCGCACGCAGAACGATCCGGCGCAGGACGGCCATGCCGCCGAGCCCCAAGGTCTGTCCCACCAGCACGAGCTCGACGCGGACCCGCCGGACGTTGTCGGTGAACAGCAGGGCCTGCTGGAAGAAGGTGCCGATGAAGATGATCAAAAACTTCTGCGCGTCGCCGGTTCCGGCCCAGAGGATCGTCAGAGGTACGAACGCCACGACCGGCATGTACCGGATGAAGTCCAGCAGGGGCTCGAACAGCGCCGCCCACCGGCGTGACCGGCCCATCAGGATGCCCAGCGGTAGAGCCGCACAGGTGGCCAGCACGAAGCCACCCGTCACCCGGTAGATCGAGACGGTCAGGTCGCTCCAGAGCGTTCCGGCCCGGGCCAGGTCGATCAGGCGGTCACCGACCGCCATGGGTGCGGGAAGGAAGAGCGGATCGACCGTCTCCGTGGCGCTCACCCACCACCATCCGGCCAGGAGCACGACGAAGGTGCCGGCTGAGGCCGCAAGCCGCGTCGGATGGCGCTCGCCCCGCCGGCGAACCCGCGGTGCCGCCTGCACCGGGGCCGGTTCGAGGCCGGTCGTGGCAGCCGCCGGCGTCACGGGGTCCCCAGGAAAGTGCCGGTGACGATGCCGTCGAGCTCGACACCGGCCGGAAGGATCTGGGCAGCGGTGGCGACCCGGGCGACCTCCGGCAAGGTCTCGCGGGCGTACTTGCCGGTCAGATCGGCACGGTTCTCGGTCAGGCCGTAGTAGTCGATGCCGGCGAAGGCCGAGCGCAGCGTGGCCGGATCGGCGCCGATCGCCGTGGCGATGATGTCCTGGGACGGTGCCGGGCGCGCCTGGTACTCGGCCACGGCGGCGTCCCAGGTGCGGATGAGGGCGGCCACCTGCCCCGGCCGTTTCGTCAGCACCTCCCGGCGGATGACGAGCACGTCGGAGATCAATCCGGGTGAGCTCGCGGCGGTGACCAGTGATCGGCTGTCGGGGGCCTTGCTCCGGGCCTCGGAGATGTACGGCTCGTAGGTCACCGCCGCGTCGACGCGGCCGCCGATGAACGCGGCTCCGGCATCGGCGGCGGGCATCGGCACTCTGACGATGTCGTCGATGGCCAGGCCGCTCTGCTGCAACACGTGGCGGAGCAGGATGTCGCTGGTGGAACCCTCCTCATAGGCGATCTTCTTGCCCTTGAGGCCGGCCACGGTGGTGATCGCGGACCCGGTGAGCACAGCGTCGGCCTCCCGGCTGACGTCCTCGATCATGACGATCTTGACGTCGACGCCGCCGGCGATGAGGTTCAGCGCGGTGTGGGTGGACACGTTGGCACCGTCGACCCGTCCGCTGGCGAGCGCGGCGTTGACCTGGTCGTCGGTGCTGAGATTGACCTGTTCGAGATCCAGTCCGTACCGCGTGGTCAATCCCTTGCTCTCGGCGATGTGCCACGGTGCGTAACCGATCCAGGGCTGGGTGGCGAGCCGTACGACGCCGGGCTCGGGCGCTGACGGGATGCTGGTCGGCAGCGGTGCGCCGGCTTCCCCTGCCGCGGCGGTACAGGCCGCGACGAGCAGCACACTCGCGATGGCCGTTGCCCCGACTGCTCTTCTGGCGAACATGGCACGCTCCTTGATGGGGGTACAGGGACTCAGACCGCGGAGTCGGTCAAGCCGGTGCGCGGCAGCATCCCGAGCACCCCGCGCAATGTCGGATCGGTGAAGAACTGGCCGAGGGTCAGGGAGACCCCGAGGTCGGCCTGGATGCGGTTGACCATCTGCACGGCGAGCCAGGAATCGCCGCCGAGGGCGAAGAGGTCCGCGTCGGGTTCGACGTCGTCGATGCCGAGCAGCTCGTGCCAGATGGCGGCGGTGGCTGCCTCGATGCCACCGATGGCGGGTTCCGGCCCGCGTACGGCGGCGGCGACTGCCGGCTCCGGGCCCGCGGTGCCCAGCGCCATCGAGTGACGCGTACGCGCGAACGGGTAGGTCGGCAGCGGCACGGTGCGCAGCTCCGGACGGGTCTGGAGCGGAGCGCTGTCGTGACCCTGCACCCACAGGGTGGCCCGGGCGAGGGCGAAGGCCGCCTGGTCAGCGTCGGTGTCGTGGCTGCGAGGGTCGCGGAGTGACGGCACAGCGACCGGTGGCCGGCCGTCTCTGCCCGTCGTGGAGCGGGCGAGGGTGGACAGGCCGTACCCCGGTCCCACTTCCAGGAGCAGGTGGCCAGGGTCGCCGAGCAGATGACTCAGGCCGTCGGCGAACCGCACCGGGTGGCGGAGCTGGGTGGCCCAGTAGGCCGGATCGGTGGCCTGCGCGGCGGTGATCCAGGTGCCGGTGGCCCCGGACAGGAACGGGATCTGGGGCACGCGCAGCGTCGAGGTGCTCAGGTGCGCGGTGAACGGCGCCAGAATCGGGTCCATGGCGGCCGTGTGGAAGGCGTGCTGGGTGCGCAGCAGGCGGGTCGTGACGCCGCGCTGCTGGAGCACCTGCCGCACAGCCGCGATGGCTTCAGGCTCTCCGGCGGCCACGCAGGACTGCCCGCCGTTGACTGCGGCGATGCTGACGCCCTCATGGCCGAGATACGGCACGAGATCCTCTGCTGCCAGGGGCACCGAAAGCATGGCGCCTGGCGCCGTGCCACCCATCAGCTTCCCGCGGACGGCCACGACGGCCAGAGCCTGTTCCAGCGAGAAGACGCCGGACACACAGGCAGCGACATACTCGCCGAGGCTGTGCCCGATCATGGCGTCGGGCCGCACCCCGGCGGCCATCCAGGTCCGCGCCAGCGCGTACTCGACGGCGAACAGCGCCGGCTGGGTGAACGCGGTCCGGTGCAGCAGCTCGCCCGCGTGCTCCTCCCGGCCCGCCCGGGGATAAAGGATGGTGCGCAGGTCCTCGCCGAGGTGCGGGCGCAGCAGCCGGGCGCATTCGTCCAGCACGTCCCGGAACACCGGCGCGGTGTCGTAGAGCGATTCGGCCATGGTGAGGTGCTGAGAGCCTTGGCCGGGGAACATGAAGGCGATCGGCGGAGCGGCGGCGAGGCCGGAGACGACGGACCGAGGGTCCCCGGACCGCAGCGCAGCCGCGGCCGTCGCCGGGTCGGCGGTGACGACGGCCGTGCGGTGGGTCAGCGCGCGCCGGCCCCGCTCGAGCGAGGACGCGACGTAGGCCGCGGGCAGCTCAGGATGAACGTCGAGATGATCGGCGAGAC
>NZ_JBEZGQ010000195.1:0-11041 GCF_040650095.1 Actinoplanes sp. NPDC048791
GCCGGCATCGCCACGGCGCCCGCGGCCAGGCAGCTGGGCCGGGAGCAGTCGGCGGTCCACAGGGCGACGTGCACGGCCCAGTCGGTGCGGCCCTCCTCGGAGAACTCGCGGGTGCCGTCCAGCGGGTCGATGATCCAGACCCGGGAGGCGTCCAGGCGGTCCGGGCGTACGGCGTCGTGCCGGTCGTCCGCCCACGCCACGCGCGAGTGGTCGTCCTCCTCCGAGAGCACGGCATCCGCCGGCCGCCACCGGGCGAGCTCGGCCCGTAACAGATCGTGCGCGGCCTTGTCCCCGGCGGCCTTGAGCAGCTTGCCGTCCGCGTACCCGACCTCCTCGCGGACCTGGAGCAGCACCTGGCCGGCCCGGTCCGCCAGCCAGCGCGCGAACGCGGCGTCGATGACCGGCGGCGTGCCACCGTCACCGGCGGGCTCCCGCTGACCGGCTATGCGCGCCGACGTCCCTGTCTGCTCGCTCATCCAACCGCTCCCTGTCCGTTCAGTAGGCCCCTGACGACCGGACCACGGCCGTCATGGTGCGCAAAAGGATCACCAGGTCCAAGCTGAGAGACCAGTTCTCCACATAGCGAAGGTCCAGCCGTACCGTCTCCTCCCACGACAGGTCCGATCGTCCGGAAACCTGCCATAGGCCCGTCATGCCGGGCTTGACGGCAAGACGGCGGCGCACATCGTCGGCGTAGACGGCAACCTCGGACGGCAGCGGCGGTCGCGGCCCGACCAGCGACATCTGCCCGGCGATCACGTTCAGCAGCTGCGGCAGCTCGTCCAGGGACAGCCTCCGCAACCACCGGCCGACCGGGGTCACGCGCGGGTCGTCGCGCATTTTGAAGAGCACACCGTCGTGCTCGTTGAGATGCCGGAGCTCGGCCAGCCGGGCCTCGGCGTCGACGTACATGCTGCGGAACTTGAAGATGCGGAACTCGGACCCGTCACGCCCGACCCGCACCTGCCGAAAGAGTACCGGGCCGCGTGAGGTCACCCGGACGCAGAGTGCGACGGCCAGCAGCAGCGGACCGAAGAGAATGAGCAGGGCCAGGGCCCCGACCCGGTCCACGAGGTCCTTCACGACCCGCGCGCCGCCGTGCAGCCGCGGGTGCTCGACGTGCAGCATCGGCAGCCCGTCGAACGGCCGGATCGTGGTGCGCGCCCCGGCCACGTCGATGAGCGCGCTGGCCACCACCAGGTCGACCTCGTCGCGCTCCAGGCGCCAGGCCAGCCGGCGCAGCGCCGCACCGTCCAGCTCCGGGCAGCTCAGCACCACCACGGTGTCCGCGTCGGCGGCGTCGACCGCGGTCGCGACGTCGTCGAACGTGCCGAAGACCGGCAGGTCGATGACCCCGTCGTGGTCCGGCGGCAGGCACGCGCCGACCACCTCCAGCCCGTGGTAGCGCTCCCGGCGCAGCTGCCGGGTGATGCCGATGACCGACAGCTCGTGGCCGACCACGATCACCCGGCGCAGCCGCTCGCCGCGCGACCGGGCGATGTGCAGCCGCTTGCGCAGGGCGAACCGCAGGACCACGGCGGAGACCATCGCGGTGGGCAGCGCGGCCAGGACGTAGGACCGGGCCAGATCAAGATCGAGCGCGTACGACACGACGGCCACGCCCGCGATCAGGCCGACCCCGCCCCGGAACACCCGCTGGTACTCGTCCGTGCCGACGAACAGGAAGCGGCGTTCGTACGCCCGGCTCACCACCAGCACCGCCAGCAGGGCCAGCGGCAGCAACGCCGACAGCCACAGGTACGACCGGTTGTAGGTGGTCACCTCGTCACCGAAGCGCAGCCCGAAGGTCACCGCGCCCGCCGCGATGCCGGCCAGCAGGTCACACAGGACCAGGGCGCGCACGTACTGCCGCTCCCAGCGCTGGCGCCGCGACATCGCCGCGTGCCGCCCCCGGACCCGTACGAACGGCCGGTTCGCGGGGCGGGCGGCGGCCGAACGGTTCGGCTCGGCCGACCAGTGCCGCTCGACGGCCCGGTTGCGGGCCCGGCCGGCGGGAACCCGGCCACCGGCCCCGGCCAGCGGCGGCGCGTTGTCGAGCACGTCCTCGCCGGCGTCGTCACCGGTCGACCGGGCCGGCGACGGGATCTTGCTGTTGCGGGCCCGGTACGGCGACGGCCGGTGCGGGCGGGGGCCGTGGTTGCCGGGCGGATGGTTGGCCGGACCATGGTGCTCCGGCGGCTCCGACGGGACCACGTCACGGCGTTGCACCGTCGGCAGTACCACCGTCGGCTCACCCAATGTCGCCTCGTGGCTCTCGGAGAGTTCCTGCCGCACCCGAACCTCCCCCGTACCGCGTGGTGTCCGCACACCGTTTGGGTGCGCTACGTGACCAACGCGCTAACCGGGGGAGGCGTCACGGGACCGATAGACGGACAAAACAGCCTAATCGATCTGTCCGTTCTGGCCGTATCCCTTCAGCTTCCGTGGTATTTGTTCTGCGCCCACTCGACGCCCTCGAGCACCACGGCCTCCACCACGTCGGCCGCCCGGTCGACCAGGAACTCCAGCTCCTTGCGCTCGGCACCGGCGAAATCCGACAGCACATAGTCCGCGGGATCCTGGCGTCCCGGCGGCCGGCCGATGCCGAACCGGACCCGGGCGTACTCCTTGCTGCCGAGCGACTTCGACATCGAACGCAGCCCGTTGTGACCACCCTCACCGCCGCCGCGCTTCACCCGCACCTGCCCGTACGGCACGTCCAGCTCGTCGTGCACGGCCACGATGTTGTCCACCGGCACCTTGAAGAACTGGGCCAGCGCCACCACCGGCGCCCCGGACAGATTCATGAAGGTCAACGGCTTGACCAGAATCAGCTTCGGGCCACCGAAACCGAGCCGGCCCTCCGCCACCTCGGCCACCGCCCGCTTGTGCCGGCCGAACTTGCCGCCCACCCGCGAGGCCAGCAGCTCGGCCACCATGAAACCGACGTTGTGCCGGTTGCCCGCGTACTCCCGGCCGGGATTGCCCAGGCCGACCACCAGCCAGGGTGCGTCCTCGGTCATCAAGCTCTCCTTACGACAACAGGGAAAGTGCCGACGGCACTTTCCCTGCAGATCGCGTTTCTCGGGTGGTGCTGGCTCAGGAAGCGGCTTCCTCGGTGGACGCCTCGGACTCGGCGGCCGCGGCCTCACCGGCGTCGGCGGAGTCACCCTCGAGCTGCTCGGCGGTCTGCGCCGCGGTCACCATCGCCAGCACGAAGTCCGGGTCGACGGCCAGCTCGGTGCCCTCGGGCAGCGTCACGTCGCCCGCGGTGACCTGCGAACCGGCCTCCAGGCCCTCGATCGAGACCTCGAAGCCGCTGGGCAGGTGCATCGCCTCGGCGGTGACCGCCAGGGTGTTGGACTCGTTGACGACCAGCGTGTTGCGGGCGGCCTCGCCGACCAGCGTCACCGGGACGTCGACCTGGACCTTCTCGCCACGCTTGACGATGATCAGGTCGACGTGCTCGTACGTCTCCTTGATCGGGTCGCGCTGGATCGCCTTCGGCAGGGCCAGCGTCGCGCCCGTGCCACCGACGACGTCGATGGTGAAGACCTGGTTGAGGCCACCGTGGCGGATCGCGGCGGCGAACTCACGGGCGGGAAGCGCGATGTGGACGGGGGCTTCGCCGTGTCCGTACAGCACGGCGGGCACCAGGCCGGCCCGGCGCGTGCGGCGGGCACCACCCTTGCCGAACTCGGTACGGGGCTCGGCGCTGATCTTTACCTCGGACACGGGGATACTCCTGAAAACGTTGGAACGGGCGGCGTGAGAAGTCGGCGGGCTGCGGGCAATCGGCGCTCGGCGAAGGGGCGCACGGGCACGGGCCCGGAGCACCGCGTCGATCACGGTGCCTCAAGCGAACTCTGCAAACTGCAGCAGACCGCGTGGCACCCTCGCCGTGGCAACCGCACCAGCTTACCTGCCGCTGCTACGGGCAGACCGGCGGGTCCCGCCGGATCACTCTCCCTGCGGAAATTTCACCCGCACGAATGCAACTTGCATCACCGATCAAGCCACTTCCCGCCACAAAGCGGACGCCCAGCCGACCCGAGCCGTCAGCTCAGCCCGCCGAACAAAGTGGTGACGGAGCCGTCATCGAAGACCTCACGGATCGCCCGGGCCAGCAGCGGCGCGATCGACAACACGGTGATCTTGTCGAGCTGCTTCTCGGCCGGCAACGGCAGCGTGTTGGTCACCACGAGCTCACTGATCTGGCTGTTCTTCAACCGCTCGGTCGCCGGATCCGACAGCAACGCGTGCGTCGAGGCCACGATCACATCGGCGGCCCCCGAGTCGAACAGGATGTCCGCGGCCTTCGTGATCGTGCCACCGGTGTCGATCATGTCGTCGACGATCAGGCACACCCGGCCCTCGACCTCACCGACCACCCGGTTGGCGACCACCTGGTTCGGCTTCAACGGGTCCCGCGTCTTGTGGATGAACGCCAGCGGGCAGCCGCCCAGCCGGTCCGTCCACCGCTCGGCCACCCGCACCCGGCCCGAGTCCGGCGCCACGACCGTCATCGGCCGGCCCTCGAACTTCTTGATGATGTGCTCGGCGAGGATGTCCATCGCGAACAGGTGGTCCACCGGGCCGTCGAAGAAGCCCTGGATCTGCGCGGTGTGCAGATCCACGGTCAGGATCCGGTTGGCCCCCGCGGTCTTCAGCAGGTCGGCGATCAGCCGCGCGGAGATCGGCTCCCGGCCGCGGTGCTTCTTGTCCTGCCGCGAATACGGGTAGAACGGCAGCACGACCGTGATCCGCTTCGCCGAGCCACGCTTCAACGCGTCGACCATGATCAGCGTTTCCATGACCCAGGTGTTGATGCCCTCGGTCATCGACTGCACCACGAACGCGTCCGAGCCGCGCACCGAGTCCTTGAACCGGACGAAGATCTCCCCGTTGGCGAACTCGTACGAGTCGGAACGGGTCGGCGCGACGCCGAGCACCTGCCCGATCTCCTCCGCCAGCTCCGGGAAGCCCCGGCCGGAGAAAAGCATCAAACTCTTACGGTTCTCCGCGACGATGCTGCCCATCGGCTCGTCCGCTCCCGTGCAATCGAGGGGGTTGTCACCTGAAGTATTACCCGCGGCCGGACCGGCGCCACGAACGGCGGCCCGGTCGTGGGATGCCTCACCCCAGCTTGCGCCGGTTACGCCCCGGTGTCCTCAGTCTCCGGCTTCCCGGCCCGATCCGCAGCCTCGGCCGAAACGGTGCCCGGCCGCTTGCGCGCCACCCACCCCTCGACGTTGCGCTGCGGCGCCCGGGTGACCCCCAGCTGGCCCGCCGGCACGTCCTTGGCGACCGCACTGCCGGCGGCCACGTAAGCACCCGGCCCGATCTCCACGGGAGCGATCAGCACGGTGTCGCTGCCCACAAAAGCGGCCTCGCCCACGGTGGTGTGATGCTTGTTGACGCCGTCGTAGTTGGCGAAGATCGTGCCCGCCCCGATGTTCGCCTTCGGGCCGATCGTCGCGTCACCCACGTACGTCAGGTGCGGCACCTTGGCCCCGGCGCCCAGCTCGGCGTTCTTCGTCTCGACGAACCCGCCGACCTTGGACTTGCGGCCCAGCCGGGTCCCCGGCCGCAGGAACGAGAACGGACCCACCGTGGCATCCGGCCCGATCTGCGCCCCGATGGAATGCGTCCGCAGCACCGTGGCCCCGGCCGCGACCACCGTGTCGATCAGCGTCGTGTCCGGCCCGATCACCGCGCCGGTCGCCACCGTCGTCGAACCCTGCAACTGCGAATTCTGATCCACCACGGCATCGGGCTCGAGGGTGACGGTGACGTCGATCCAGGTCGTCGCCGGATCGAGGATCGACACCCCGGCCCGCATCCACTCGGTGTTGACCCGGTCCCGCAGCAGCCCCCGCAGCCGCGCCAGCTCGGCCCGGTCATTGCACCCCAGGGTCTCCAGCGCGTCGGCGGCCACATGCACCCCCACCGCGTGCCCGACGGCGGCGAGCAGCCCGAACACGTCGGTCAGATACTCCTCACCCTGATCGTTGTCGGTGGAGAGCTTGCCCAGCGCCTCCCGCAGCAACGCGGCGTCGAACGCGTAGATGCCGGCGTTGACCTCACGCACGGCCCGCACCTCGGCGGAAGCGTCCCGCTCCTCCACGATGCGCTCGAGGTTGCCGGACCCGTCCCGCACGATCCGGCCCAGCCCGGTCGGATCGGGAACCTCGGCGGCAAGCACGGTCGCACCCCGGCTCGTCGACTCGTGCGCGGCGATCAGCGCCTCGACGGTGCCGGGCCGCAGCAGCGGCACATCGGCGTTGAGCACGACCACGGTGCCGATGGCCTCGGGAATGGCATCCAGGGCGATCCGGACGGCGTGCCCGGTGCCGTTCTGCTCGGCCTGCAGGACCGGGGTGGCACCGGGGGCGATCTCGGTGAGGTGCGCGCGGACCTGGTCGGCCTTGTGCCCGACGACCACGACGGTGCGGGAGGCGCGCGCGGCCTCGGCGGCGTGCAGGACGTGGCCGAGCAGGGTGCGCCCGAGCAGCGGATGCAACATCTTCGGCGTGGCGGACTTCATCCGCTTGCCCTCGCCGGCGGCAAGAACGACAACGGTACGGCTCCGGGCCTGGCTCACGCGGACTCCATTGATCGCAGTGGCTGTGCAGAACGCGGCGCCGACTCAACCGCGGATACAGAGCTCCCGAGAGAGGATTCGAACCCCTATAATCACCACCAAAGGGTGACGTCCTGCCCTTAGACGACTCGGGAGGGCAAAGCGGACATAACCGTGAGGTCATGTTCGCGGGCTACATCTTAACCTCTTCGATCGAGGCCATCGCGGCGGCGATCCCACCCATCAGACCTTCGACCTTCCAGTAGAGGGCGCGCGAGTCGGGCACGTCCACCACCAGACAGCCACGATAAGGGTCTCCGACGTTGTGCCGCACGGTGGACGGATTGTGCGTCTTCAGGGTCGGACGCCGGAAAATCTCGAACGGCACCCCGACCACGTCAGCCCACCACTACCGGTTCGGCTGCCAGGGCTTGGCCTTGGTGCCCTCGCACCAGTAGGCCACCGCACCGAGCAGCCTGACCTCACGATCGGAAAGCTCGTCGACCCACGTCGCCTCGACGGCGTTGATCGCCGCCCGGTCCGCGTCGCGCTGCTTGCGCAGCGGTTCCCACCGCGTCTCCGCGACCCGGCGCGAATGCTCCCGGCGGCGTTGCCGGGCCTGCTCACTGGTCTCGTCGAGCGGTAGATGCCTGACCCAGAGATAGGCAGTGGACTTGGCGACGGAAAGCGCCTCGGCGATCTCCGGCACTGTCGCCCGGGCCTGCCGCATGACGATCGCCCGGGCGCGCAGGTCGTCCCGGGCGCGCGGCCGGCGGGTCCATTCCGGAGTGGGCTCGTCCCGCAGCCAGGCGTCCATGGTGTCGCGGCTGACGCCGAAGTGCTTTCTGAGCTGGGCCAGCGACATCCGGCTCCCGGCTCGCAGGCGCCGGGCCTCCCCGGCGCGCGGGTCTTCCTCAAGAGGTGTGCGCATGTCGATATCTTACTAGTCGTTCGACTAGTTGTCGTGCGCCTCATCGATGGCCTGCGGGCCGCGCGGGACCATGGACACGCCGGACAAGCTGGCAGGATGGCCGGGTGACAGACCAGAGCGAGCCAGGCCAGGAGCCGCGCGCCCGGCGGGCACCTCGCGCCGCCGCCGCGTCCACGAAGGGCACTGCCCGGGTTCGCATGCCGGCCGCGCAGCGGCGTGAGCAGTTGATCGCGATCGGCCGCCAGTTGTTCGCCGAGCGCGGTTTCGACGCCACGTCGATCGAGGAGGTCGCGGCCCGCGCGAAGGTGTCCAAGCCGGTCGTCTACGAGCACTTCGGCGGCAAGGAGGGCCTGTACGCCGTGGTCGTGGACCGGGAGGTGCGGGCACTGCTGGACCGGATCACGGGGGCGTTGACCGCCGGGGATCCGCGGGAGTTGCTGGAGCAGGCGGCGCTGGCGTTGCTGGACTACATCGACCAGGAGCCGCACGGTTTCCAGGTGCTGGTGCGGGAGTCACCCGTGTTGTCGCCGGGCGGCAACTTCTCCAGCGTCATGAACGATGTGGCGCATCAGGTGGAGCACATTCTGGGGGCCGAGTTCAAGGCGCGGGAGCTGGATCCGAAGTTCGCCGAGCTGTATTCGCAGGCGCTGGTCGGCATGGTGGCGCTGGTGGGTCAGTGGTGGCGGGAGGCCCGCAAGCCGAAGAAGGAGATGGTGGCGGCCCATCTGGTCAATCTGGCCTGGAACGGGCTCTCCCACCTGGAGGCGAAGCCGGCTCTGACGACGCGGTCCCGGTGACCGGTCAGGCGGACTGCGACTGGCGTTCGCGGGCCTGGCGCGGCGGGCTGGCCTGCTCCGGCGGGGCGACCTTGCTGTAGTACGCCGCCATGATGAGCACCAGGCCGAGCAGGTAGGTGACCACGACCGTGGAGATGCTGAAGTTGAGGAAGTTGGCGTCGGTGCGGATCGCCGCGAGCTCGTAGCTGCCGACGACCAGCAGGCCCCAGCCGAAGTACTTGTCGATCACGGTATCGGAGTTGCGGCCGATCACGGTGGCGATGAGCACGATGGCGCCGACGAGCACGCAGATCAGGGACCAGAAGAGGTTGGTCTCCTGGCCGAGCACGCGGTCCTCGCCGTTGCCGAACAGGCCCTCGCCGGCGGTGACGATGGCGCCGAGGACGCCGAACAGCACCAGGTAGGCCCCGGTCAGCGCGCCCAGAGCGCGGTAGATCGGCCGCAGCGGGTGGTTGACCGGATTGTGTCCCATGGTGTCCGTCTCCAACGTCGGGTGGTGTCGTAGGAGATTCTCGCGCATCGCCGGACTCGGCGCAGGGGCACCCCCGGATCATGGTCGCTCCGGGGGTGCGGGTCAGCTCTCGGGTACGCGTTCGGCGAGCTCGAGCCAGGCTTCCTCGACCTGGCCGCGTTCCTCCTGCACGGCTTTGAGCTGGGCGTCCAGCTCCATGATCTTGTCGTAGTCGCTGCCGTGCACGGCCAGACTCTCGTTGATCTTCAGGATGCGCTCGTCGAGCTTGGCTACCTGGCGTTCGAGGCGGGACAGGTCCTTGCGGGCGGCGCGCAGCTCGGCGGCCGACATGCCGGACGTGGCCGCCGGGGCCTTGCCGCCGGCGGTCAGCAGCTCTCCGGGCGGGGCCGCGGGGTTGCCGGCCCGGGACAGGTATTCGTCGATGCCGCCGGGCAGGTGCACCAGCCGGCCGTCGCCGAACATCCCGTACGCCGTGTCGGTCACGCGTTCGACCAGGTAGCGGTCGTGGCTGGCCACGATCATCGTGCCCGGCCAGGAGTCGAGCAGGTCCTCCAACGAGGCCAGCGTGTCGGTGTCGAGGTCGTTGGTGGGCTCGTCGAGCAGCAGCACGTTGGGCTCGGTGGCCAGCAGGCGCAGCAGTTGCAGGCGCCGCCGCTCGCCGCCGGACAGGTCGCTGACCGGGGTCCAGATGCGCTTGTCGGTGAAGCCGAAGACCTCGGCGAGCTGGCCCGCGGAGAGCTCCCGGTCGCCGAGCTGCACGCGCCGGGCGACCTCCTCGACCGCTTCGAGCAGCCGCAGGTGCCCGGGCAGCTCCCGCAGCTCCTGGGAGAGGAAGGCCGCCTTCACCGTCGAGCCGGTGACCAGCCGCCCGCCGTCGGGCTTGGTGATCCCGGCGAGCAGGCGCAGCAGGGTGGTCTTGCCGGCGCCGTTGGCGCCGAGGATGGCGATCCGGTCGCCCGGACCGACCTGCCAGGTCAGGTTCTGGAAGATCGGCTTGGGGCCGGCGTGCAGGGTGACGTCTTCGAGGTCGTAGACCTGCTTGCCGAGCCGGGTGGTGGCCAGCCGCTGGAGGCTCACCTGGTCGCGGACCGGGGGCACGTCGGCGATCAGCGCGTTCGCGGCGTCGATCCGGAACTGCGGCTTCGAGGTGCGGGCCGGCGGGCCGCGGCGCAGCCAGGCGATCTCCTTGCGGAGCAGGTTCTGCCGGCGGGACTCGACCGCGGCGGCGACGCGCAGGCGCTCGGCCCGGGAGAGGGTCCAGGCCGCATAGCCACCCTCGTACGCGTAGACCTGCTCGTCGACGACCTCCCAGGTCGCGGTGCAGACGGCGTCGAGGAACCAGCGGTCGTGGGTGACCACGACGAGCGAGCCACGCCGGCCCAGCAGGTAGCGGGCCAGCCAGTCGACGCCGGCCACGTCCAGGTGGTTGGTGGGCTCGTCGAGGATGAGCAGGTCGGACTCGCGGACCAGCAGGGCGGCCAGCGCGACCCGTCGGCGTTCGCCACCGGACATCGGCCCGACCGGGGTGTCCAGGCCGAGGTGGCCCATGCCGAGGCCGGTGAGGATCGCCCGGACGCCGGCGTCGCCGGCCCACTCGTGCTCGGCGCCCATGCCCTCGCTGAGCCAGGCGGTGCCCAGCACGACATCGCGGACGGTCGCCTCGGGGGCGAGCGTCAGCGTCTGCGGAAGTGCGGCGACGCGCAGGTCACGGCGGTGCGTGACCCGGCCGGAGTCCGGCTCCTCGAGCTTGGCGAGCATGCGCAGCAGGGTGGACTTGCCGGCCCCGTTGAGGCCGACGATGCCCACCCGGGCGTCGTCGTCCAGCCCCAGGGAAACGTCGGTAAGCAGCTGACCGGCGGCTCCGTAGCCCTTGTTCACCCGGTCCAGATTGATGATGTTGGCCACGATGCCTCTAGGTTACCCGGGCCCCCGGCATCGGTCCCCGCGCGGTGAGGGCGGTGCGGCACACCCCGGCCTCGTTGAGGCGGGCCGCGACCCGTTCGGCGTGCGGGCCGTCGGTGGCGAGGAACACACAGGTGGGTCCGGAGCCGGAGACGATGCCGGCGACCGCGCCCGCGTCGTAGCCGGCCTTGAGCACGTCGGCCAGGGCCGGGCGCAGCGACAGCGCGGCCGGCTGGAGGTCGTTGGCGAGCGCTGCGCCGAGCACCTCGGGTTTGCGCTGGCGCAGGGCGCCCATCAGCTCGTCCGCGCTCTCCAGGGCCGCGGGCGGCCACGGGCTGTCGCGCAGCCGGTCGAGC
>NZ_JBEZGQ010000196.1:0-11032 GCF_040650095.1 Actinoplanes sp. NPDC048791
CGGCGTGCCGTCCGGGTCTACCTGGACAGCCGGGTCGCCAAGGGCGTCTTCACCGTGGACGACCTGGTCGGCTTCTTCGTCAACACCGTCGTGCTGCGCGCCGACCTGTCCGGCGAGCCCACCTTCGCCGAGCTGCTGCGCCGGGTGCGCGCCGCCGACCTGGCCGCGTTCGAGCATGCCGGGGTGCCGTTCCAGCAGGTCGTGGAGCTGGTCAACCCGCCGCGGGCGGCGGGGCGTAATCCGCTGTTCCAGGCGATGATCGGCTACTTCCACCGGCCCGCCGACTCCGGGCCGGTGCTGGGTCTGCCGGTGCTGCCGGCTCCGGAGGTGGCGGCCGATCCCAAGGTGGACCTGAACGTCACGTTCATCGACGGCGGGGCGGACGGAGTTGAGGTCAGCCTCGAGTACGACGCTGGGCGGTTCCGGGCGGAGACCGCCCGGCGGTTGCTGGACCGGTTGGTGCGGCTGCTGGGCGCTTTCGCCGCGGACCCGGCGCTGCTGGTCGCCGAGGCCGACCTGCTGACCGACGACGACCGGCAGGAGCTGCGACTCCTGAACTCCTCGGCTGAGGCTCGTCCCGTCGCTGAGCCGTGGTTTGCCGCGCTTGCCGGGCATGGGGGCGAGGCGCTTGTTGCCGACGGGGTGAGCTGGAGCTATGCCGAGCTGGACCGGGCCTCCGACGCCGTGGCCGCGTTGCTGGTGGCGCGGGGGATCGGTCCGGAGAGCATCGTCGGGATCAATCTGCCCCGCTCGGCTGACCTGGTCGTCGCTGTGCTCGGCGTGGCCAAGGCCGGCGCCGCGTACCTGCCGCTCGACCCGGCGTTTCCGGCCGCCCGGCTCGCTTTCATGGTCGAGGACGCGCGACCGGCCGCCGTCATCGGTGACACGGTTTTCGACGGCGTGCCCACCGTCAGGCTGACCGAGGCGGTGCCCGCCGCAGCCCCGCCGGTGCGGATCCGTCCGGAGCACGCCGCGTACGTCATCTACACCTCCGGCTCGACCGGGCGGCCCAAGGGTGTTGTCGTCACCCACCGGGACCTGGCGACGTTCCTGGCCGCCGTACCGGTGGGGGGTGATGACCGCCTGCTCGCGGTCACGACGCTGTCCTTCGACATCTCCGTGCTGGAGCTGATGGGTCCGCTGCTCGCCGGCGGGACCGTCGTGCTGGCCTCGCCGGCCCAGGTCCGGGACCCGCTGCTGCTGGCCGCGCTGCTGCGGGAGCAGCGCGTCACCACGATGCAGGCGACCCCGTCATTGTGGGCGGCGTTGCTGGAGTCGTCCGATGTGGACCTGTCCGGGGTGCGGGCGCTGGTCGGTGGCGAGGCCTTGCCGGCCTCGCTGGCGGCGGATCTCGTCGCGCGGACGGCGGCGGTGGTCAACCTGTACGGCCCGACCGAAGTCACCGTGTGGGCCACGCGCGACGACGTCGACGCGAGCTGGGACGGCACCATCGGGCGCCCGCTGCCCGGGACTTCCGTGCACGTGCTCGACGAGCGGCTCCAGCCGGTGCCGCCGGGCGTGGTGGGAGAGCTGTACCTCGGCGGGGCCCAGGTCACCCGCGGCTATCTGGGGCGGCCGGCGCTGACCGCGTCCCGCTTCGTCGCCGCCGAGGACGGGCAGCGTCTCTACCGCACCGGCGACCTGGTCGTGCTGCGCGGCGGCCGGCTCGGCTACCTGGGCCGCACCGACCACCAGGTCAAGGTGCGCGGCTTCCGCATCGAACTGGGCGAGATCGAGGCGGTCGCGCTGGCGCACCCGGACGTCAGCCGGGCCGTTGTAGTGGCCCGCGACGACCGGCTGGTGGCCTACCTGACGACCACCAGCGGCACGGTGCCGAACGGGCTGTGGGACGACGCGCTGCCGGGTTACATGATCCCGGCCGTGTGTCATGTGCTGGACGCGCTGCCGCTGACGCCGAACGGCAAGGTGGACCGGGCCGCGCTGCCGGACATCGCCGTCACTGCCGCCGGTACGTCGCCACGGTCGCGGGTCGAGGCGACCGTCGCCCGGATCGTGGCGGAGGTGCTCGGCGTACCCGAGGTGGGCGTCCACGACGACTTCTTCGCGCTCGGGGCACACTCGCTGCTGCTGGTGCGGCTCGCCACTGCGTTGCGCCGGGAGGTGGCTGTGGACGTACCGGTGGCCCGGCTCTTCACCGCGCCGACCGTCGCGGGTGTGGCCCGGCTGCTGGCCGACGACGCACCCGCCGGGGATGCCCTTGATCCGGTGCTGACGCTGCACCCGGGCGGTGACCGGCCGCCGCTGTTCTGCCTGGCTCCGGCGAGCGGGTTGAGCTGGCAGTTCGCCGGGCTGAAGAGGTATCTGCCGGCGGACATCCCGCTGATCGGGTTGCAGAGTCCGCTGCTCTCCGGCGGGACGCTGCCGTCGTCACTGACCGAACTGGCCGCGGCGCATGCTGATCGGATCACGGCGCGGCAGCCGAATGGGCCGGTGCGGCTGCTGGGCTGGTCGTTCGGCGGGGCGCTGGCGTTGTGCGTGGCGGCCGCGCTGACCGCGCGCGGCCGCGAGGTGGAATTCGTCGGCATGCTGGACGCACGCCGGGAGACGGTCCAGGCGCCGTCGACGGTCGCGGCCCTGCTCACCGAAATGGGGTACGCCGTGAGCGATCCCGAGTTGTCTCTGGCTGACGCGGTGGGCTTTGTGCGGGCGGCTGGGGGGAGTGTGGCCGCGTTGACGGATTCGCAGATCGCGTCGGTGCTGGAGAGCTATCTGGCTGCTGATCGGCTGATGGCTTCGGCGGAGTATCCGGCTTATCGGGGGTCGGTGTTCTTCGTCGAGGCGACTGTGGCTGAGCAGGGGTTTGCCGGTCCGGCGGCGCCGTCCTGGCGTCCGCTGGTGGGCGGTATGGAGGTGCATTCGCTGGCGGTTGCGCACTCCGAACTGCTCGATCCGGCGACGTTGGAACGGCTCGGACCGCTGCTGGCTGAGCGCCTGGGGTAGCTCACCGGACGAGCGGAACCACGTCCTCGCCGAGCAGGCTGCGCAGGCCGATCAAGGCGAGGCTGATGGCGAAGCCGAGCAGGATGGAGACGCCGATCCCGGCCCACCACTTGAGGCGGTTGTCCCGGCCGGGCGGCCCGAAGCGGGGCTGGGTCTGTGGTCGCCACGGGCGTTCCCGGGCCAGCCACCACAGCAGGCCGAGGCCGAGCGGTACGCCGCAGACGAGCCAGAACCAGAACCCCTTCGTGCCGGTGACCGGGTCGGGCGCGGAGACCAGCGCCCAGAGGAACAGCAGGCTGCCGGCGATGATCAGGCCGGCCTGGATGGCTCCGAGAGGTGGGTCGGCAGGGCGTCGGGCTTCGTAGGCCTGCAACTGCTGGTTGAGAGCGTTCGCTCCGGGGGCGCCGCTCTGCTCCTCCACGGTGGTGTGGTGGCGGCGGCCGTCGGTGGTGTGCCAGAGGAGGATGGGACCTGGGCCGCCGGACTCTTGGAGGTCGGCGGGGAAGGGGCTGACGAGGCCGCCTTCGTTGCGCCAGCCGTCGCCCCATTCGTAGTAGGTGAGGCGGTGAGCGGCTATGTCGGCTCGGACCTGCTCGGGGGTGGATTCGCGTGGGGCGGCCCACCAGGTGATGGCCGCCCAGGCGACCCAGCCGAGCACCAGGACTACGCGCAGCACTTGCCACCACGAGATTGTCGGGCGCCCGCCGACCTCCTGCACGACCGCATCACCCGTCACGGGCTCATCGTGGCAGGAAGCCGCAATGTGAATGGCTCGTCACTGCCCAAAGGAACGGGCTCAATCCTGAACCCCTACAGTTGCTGGGGCGCCACTCGACCGTTCCTGCCCAGACGGCGCCACATTGTGAGTAATGTCTGCTTTGGGACGTTACGGAGATGGTGGAGGGTCAGACGGGTGCACATCGTTCGACGGCTGGGGAAGAGCCCGCAAGAGCGTGGAAGTCTCAGTCACGACACTTGTCCGGACATCTTTGAGCTGAGCGACGGCTCATTTGCCGTGATTGGAACGGACATGACGGAGGTGCTCGAGGGTGTCCTGCCGGCGGATGCCGCCCGGGCCGACTATGAGCGCATCGTTGTGATCACCCGCGAGACCTTGATCGCTGCGCAGGTTGACATTCCCGTCGCTTGATGGTTTACGCCGCCTGGGCCGGTTCAGCGCGATCTGGCACCAGTGTGGGTCCCGCGGTAGGGATGTGTCCGTTCCTGGCTACGACTTCATCATACTCAGCGCAGATCTTGTCCACCTGCTTGGCCCAGGAGAACTCCGAGCTGCCAGGATCAAGAAATCTGCGGCCACTTACTGTCGCATGCCAATATGCGCGCATCACTGGGCTGGAGAACAGGTGACGCATGATCGCAATGACCGCTGCCTCCGTGTAGATATCGGACTGTAGTGCTCTGAGCTCGAACGAGTAGATCAAGTTGGCGTACAGGAACTGTCTTCTGGTGGCGGCGGGAAGGTCTAGATCAAAGGACGGCCAGACTGCGGCCAGTTCCTCGTCGTCAAGGCTCATCTTCAGCAGATTCTGGTGGAGCATGCCAAGGTTGGCATGTGCTGTGCGCCGGAGCTCAGCATGGTTATGGGTGAGAAACTGCCGTTGGCGCGCCAGTTCCGCGCTGTTCTGTCGTGCGGTGATCACCACGGCCAACAGGGCAAGGCTGCTGATGATGGAACTGAGCACGCCGAACGTTTGGCCCACGTCGCTCCAGGTGCGCCACTCCTCCGAAGCGCCTTGGCGCGCAAGCACGGCAGCGACGCCCACACCGGCCAGCAGGGTGACGATCACAACCCCACCGATGAGTGCCAGCCAGGTGGCGACACGACTCACCATCGTGGATCTGCGCATCTCGGGACCGACCGATGACTCTTTCATACCGTCACGACCCTCGGGGACTCGCGGCAGAGATCGTCGCACACCCGCGACCGCTCTCTTCTATTCTCTGCTCTCATATTGCATTGCCGAATCAAGCGGCGCCAGCATTGAGCAGTGAATGATTGTCGTGAGAGTGCCTGATATCGATCGGCCAACTAGCAAGTTGCAGTATGGCAATAATCCAGCTATATGATTTTTAAGCGAAAGGGGTGGCCAGTTACCCGGCCACCCCTTTCTGAATCCGTACTGAAGATCAGGCAGCGTTCGACAGGTCCGTGACCGCCGTCGCCTTGTCCCCGTCGGTCGCGTTCTTGAGCTGCGGCACCAGCACCTCCAACGCATACAGCAACGCATTGGGCCCGCTGTAAGCCAACGCCCCACCCAGCGGCGTGGAGAACGACGTGTACAAAGCCCGGTCCTCACCAACCACCTTCAACCGGCTGAACGCCGGCGAGGTCAGCATGTCCTTCTTCGTCGCCCCGTTCACGAAGAGCACGTCGCGGTCCAGCAGGTCGAGCCGCTCCTCGCTGACGTCCTCCGACTCGCTCTGCGCCGCGAAGCCGAGCGCGTCGAACAGGGCGCGCCGCGGGTCCTTGGCCGGGATCAGCCAGTGCTGCCCCTTCTCCGGGCCGAAGTCCACCACCAGGGTCTTGCCCGCGAACTGCGGGTTCGCCGCCTTGGCCTCGTCGATCTTCGCGTTCACCTTGGCCACCAGGGCCTGCGCCTCGCTCGACTTGCCCAGCGCCTTGCCCGTGGTCAGGGTCTGCACGTCCCACGGGGTCTGCTCGTCCGCGTAGTCCTTGGACTGGATGACCGTCGGGGCGATCTGGGAGAGCTTGTCGTACGTCTCCTTGTTGATCGTCTCGTAGATCGCCAGGATCAGGTCCGGCTGCTGCTTGATGATCGCCTCGAAGTTGATCTCGGCCGAGAACGTGGTCAGCTGCTTGCCGGCCAGCGCCTCCTTGACCCACGGGTACGTCGGGTACTCGGTGAACCATTCGCGGGTGCTCACCGGGACCACGCCCAGCGCCAGCACCGGGTCCTGGTCGTTCCAGCCGACGGTGACGACCCGTTCCGGCTGCTTCTCGATCGTGGTCGAGCCGAACTTGTGCTCGATGCTGACCGGGAAAGCGGCGGCGGCCGAGCCCGACGCGGCGGGCGCGGCGGCACCGTCCTCTTCGGACCCGCAGGCGGTGATGGTGGTGGCGGCGAGCAGACCGGCGGCGACGGCGGTGAGGGCGCGTCGCCAGCCGCCCAGGCGGCGGTTCATCTATGTGGCTCCTAGCTGAGGGGGCGTTGGATCAACAATGAGGTTAGGCTAGGCTAACTTTGCTTCCGCGACGACCCCCTCGCGGGCCTCATCCACCCCAGGAGGACGACACATGCAGCGGACCCTGCTCGGCGGCAAGATCCACCGCGCCACCGTGACCCAGGCTGACCTGCACTACGTGGGTTCGATCACGATCGACAAGACCCTGATGGACGCGGCCGACCTGGTCGAGGGCGAGCAGGTCCAGGTGGTCGACATCGACAACGGCGCGCGGCTGGTGACGTACGTCATCGAGGGTCCGGCCGGCTCCGGCGTGATCGGCATCAACGGCGCGGCCGCCCGGCTCGTCTCGGTCGGCGACCTGATCATCATCATGTCGTTCAAGCAGGTCGACGAGCGCGAGCGCGCCGACTACGTGCCGCGCGTCGCGCACGTCAACGCGCAGAACCAGCTGATCGAGATCGGCTCGGACCCCTCGGCGCCGGTTCCGGGCGCGGACGACCAGATCTCCGGCAAGGTACTGGTCCACTGAGGTCGGCGGGGCCGGGGGCACTGCGATGGGCGCGCTGACGATCTGCCGGGACTGCTGCTGCGGCAGCGCCGACAAGCATCCGGAAACCGACCACGACGCCCAACTGGAGGCGATCCGCGGCGCGGTGGGTGACAGACATCGCGTACGCGTGAGCGAATGCCTACGAGTCTGCGAACGCTCGAACGTGGTCGTGGTGCACCCGACCCCGGCCGCCCGCCGAGCCGGCGCCCGCCTGGTCCACCTGGGCGACGTCCTCGACGACGATCTCGTCGGCGCGGTGGCCGCCTGGCTGGACGCAGGCGGCCCGGGCGTCGCAACGGTCCCGGAGCCCCTGACCGCCCGCGTCTTCAACCCGGCCGACTACGCCGACTGACGCCCCGGTCGGCGGCTCAATTCATTCGCAGCGGCGCGGCCACCAGCACCAGGCAAGCCAGAACCGCGATCCCGATACGGACCCTGCGCAGCCCCCGCCACCACGGCAGCAGCCACAACCCCAGCCACAGCACCCCGAAGACGGAGAGGTGCTGGCCGACCACTTCGAGGGTGATCTCCTCACACCGGTTGTCGGCCAATGTCTTCGCGCACACCCCGGGGACCTCGCCGAAGGCTTCCCCCAGCACCATCAGCATCCCTACGGCGGCCGCGACCGCCGGCCCGAGCACCAACGTGATCAGCGGTGTCAGCAACCACCCGGCCAGATCCCGGCGACGGTCCGTCCGCGGGCCACGAGTCACATTCTGCACGCTCGCACCGTAGCGATCACCCTCGATCCCCGCCGCCCCGCCGGCGCGGCCCGTCAGACCGGGTAGTCGGTCCGGTGCGCGTAGGTGAGCTGGCCCGGAGCGACACCCCAATCGATGAGGATCCGGCCCAGCTGACCCTCGTCGCCGGCCTGCGCACTGCGCGCTTCGGTCATCCCGTCGTCCGGTCCGATGCACCAGTCGTTGTCGATGTAGGTGTTGTCGAACTCCCGCTGAAGGACGTTGAACGCACCCCCGGCGAGCGGGTAGACCGCGACCCAGGCCCGACGACCCTGTGCCGCCGCGGGCACCTCGGCGACGATGAGCCGACCACGCCGCAACGCGGTACGCAGGGGGAGGGGCCAGTCGTCGATCACGGCCGGAATTGAACCACGAGGTTCTAAGCTGCTGCGATGGGACGACGAGTGCTGATGACCGGCGCACGACGAGGAATCGGCGCCGCGATCGCCGTCGACCTGGCGGCACCGGGCTGGACGCTCCTGCTTCACCACCTGGACGCCCTCGAAGAGGCCAAGTCCGTAGCCCAGCAATGCCGGGACCGCGGCGCCCAGGCCCAGATCCTCGAAGCCGATCTCGCCGACCCGGCCGCAGTCTTCGCGCTTGCCAACCAGGCCGGCCCCGTCGACATCCTCATCAACAACGCCTCCCGCGCCTCGAACGTCGCCTTCGACGCGCTGTCCCTCGACGAGTGGCAGGAGACCTTCGCCGTCAACGTCACCGCGCCGATGCTGCTGGCCCAGTCGTTCGGCGCCGGGATGGCCGAGCGGGGCTGGGGGCGGATCGTCAACGTCACCTCCGCCACCGTGGCGCTCGGCGGGCCGTCCGGGCCGTCGTACGTGGCCAGCAAGGCCGCCCTGGTCGGCCTCACCCGCTCGCTCGCGCGGTCGTTCGGCCCGGCCGGGGTCACGGTCAACGCGCTCTCGCCCGGCGCCATCCTGACCGAGCGCGAGCGGGAGATCCTGGGCGACGACCCGCATCCCGGGCTCGTCGCCGCCCAGGCCGTGCCGCGCCCGCTGGTCCCGGCGGATCTGCTCACCGCCGTACGGTTTCTGGTGGCCGACGGCTCGGGGGCGATGACCGGTCAGGTGGTCGAGGTCGGTGGGGGACTGGTGCTCGGTTAGCGGTCCGGGTGGCTGGTCAGGTAGCCACCCATCGTCGTGAAGTAGTCCTGGGCCGGCAGCTCCACGCCCTCGTCGGTGCGGACCGAGCGGATCAGCAGCGCCTTGCTGCGACCGCGGCGGGCATCCGCACCCGCCACGATCGCCACGCCGTCGCCCTCGCGGAAGAAGATGCGGCCCGGCGTGCCGCCGTAGACCGCCTGTGAAACCGCGGCCGTGACGATTTCCAATCGCCGTCCCTTGTGGAAGCAGAAAGCCTGGGGGTACGGCGCTGACTGCGCCCGGACCAGCCGTTCCAGCTCCTCGGCCGACCAGGTCCAGTCGATACGGATGTCCTCCTCCGACCGCTTGTGGAAGAAGCTCGCCTTCGAGCGGTCCTGCGGCACGAAGTCACGCCGGCCGCTCGCGATGGCCGCCAGGCCGTCGACGGTGATCGGGCCGAACAGCTCCAGCGTCTTGTGGAACAGGTCCGTCGTGGTGTCGGCCGGGCCGACCGGGACGGCGCGCTGCAGCACGATCGGCCCCGCGTCCAGCGTGTCGTCCATCATGTGGGCGGTGACGCCCACTTCGCGTTCATCGTTGAGCAGGGCCCAGATCAAGGGCGAGAAGCCCGCGTACGCCGGCAGCAGCGCGTCGTGCACGTTGAGCGTGCCGAACGGCGGCAGGTTGAAGATGCGCGGCGGGATCCAGGTACGCCAGTTGGTGGCCACGATGACGTCCGGCGCGACCTGCTTCAGCGCCTCGTACAGCTCCTCGTCGTCGGGGCGTTCACGCAGCAGGACCGGCACGCCGTGGGCCGCGGCGAGCTCGGCGACCGAGTCCGACCAGACCTTCTCGTACGCGCCCTCGCCGACCGGGTGGGTGACCACCATGACTACGTCGTGTGCCGAATCCAGCAACGCCTGCAGGGTCCGGTGCCCCCAGGTCTGGAAGCCGAACATGACGACGCGCATGAATTTTTCTCCCTCACTCGGCACTGCGGACGCCTCCGCAGATGCTTAGGTTAGGCTAACCGAAATCTGGGGTCAGGTCGGCCCCGCCGTGGAGGGGACGGACATGTCTGAACCTGAACTCGATGTCGTGGGGATCGGCTTCGGCCCGTCCAATCTGGCCATGGCCATCGCCGTGTCGGAACACAACAGCGGGCGCGGTCCGGATGCGAGGGTGCGCACCCGGTTCCTGGAACGGCAGGCCGGCTTCGGCTGGCACCGCGGCATGCTGCTCGACGACGCCACGATGCAGGTCTCCTTCCTCAAGGACCTGGTGACCCTGCGGAACCCGACCAGTGAGTTCACCTTCCTGCGCTATCTGCACAGCCAGGACCGGCTCATCGACTTCATCAACCACAAGAACCTGTTCCCGCTGCGGGTCGAGTTCCACGACTACTTCGCCTGGGCCGCCGCGCAGGTCGACGACCAGGTCACCTACGACGCCGAGGTGTTGTCGGTGACGCCGGTCGCGTCCCCCGGCGGCGACGTGGTCGCGGTCGATGTGCTCTCGCGCCATGGCGGTCAGCTCAGCACCCACCGCGCCCGGAACCTGGTGATCGGCACCGGGCTGCGCCCGCGCCTGCCCGAGGGCGTCACGGCGTCCGACCGGATCTGGCACACCAGCGACCTGCTGCACAACCTGCCGAAGCTGCGCGGCACCGAGCCGCGCCGCATCGTCGTGGTCGGCGCCGGGCAGAGCGCCGCCGAGGCGGTCGCGACCCTGCACCGCGAGTTCCCCACGGCCGAGATCTGCGCGGTCTTCTCCCGGTACGGCTACTCGCCGGCCGACGACAGCAGTTTCGCCAACCGCATCTTCGACCCGGCGGCGGTCGACGACTTCTACGTGGCCCCGGAGGACGTGAAGCGGCAGCTGATGGGCTACCACGCGAACACCAACTACTCCGTGGTCGACATGGACCTGATCGACGACCTGTACCGCCGGGCTTACCAGGAGAAGGTGCTCGGCAAGCAGCGGCTGCGGATGCTGAACGTGTCCCGGCTGACCGAGGTGGCCGACGGACCGGACCAGGTGGTGGCGAGCGTACGGTCGCTGGTCACCGGCGAGACCCAGCGCCTGGCCGCGGACGTGGTGGTTTGCGCAACGGGCTACCACCAGGCCGACCCGTACGCGATCCTCGGCGAACTCGCCGACCTGTGCCACCGCGACGAGCTCGGCCGGCCGAGGGTCGAGCGCGACTACCGCGCGGCGACCGACCCGCGCCTGCGGGTGGGCATCTACCTCCAGGGCGGTACGGAGCACACGCACGGCATCACGTCGGCGCTGCTGTCGAACACCGCGATCCGGGTGGGGGAGATCCTCGACTCGGTGGTGACCCGCCGGTCGGCGCCGGCCCTGGTCAGCGTCTGATATTAATTTTCCGACACGCATAATCATGCATAGGATCGGATCATGTCCGATCCTCAGCAAGGGGCCCGGCCGGCCCGGATAGAGCGGTCGGCCGCGGCGGCGTGGCCGGCCGGCCGCACCGAGACCGCGGCCGGTTG
>NZ_JBEZGQ010000197.1:0-11026 GCF_040650095.1 Actinoplanes sp. NPDC048791
CCGCCGCCTGGCGGGACCGGCTCGACATCGCCCGCCGGCACGGCGTCACCGCCGGGGTGATCGAGCACCTGCTGGAACGGTACGGCACCCTCACCGTCCACCTGCTGGCGATGATCGAGGCCGACCCGGCGCTGGCCACCCCGCTCGCCGGCGCCCCCGAATACCTCGCCGCCGAGGTCGCGTACGCGGCCCAGGCCGAGGGCGCCCTGCACCTCGACGACGTGCTCACCCGCCGCACCCGGATCTCGTTCGAGACCCCGCACCGCGGCGCCGACACCGCTGCCCACGCCGCCGCGGTGATGGGCGACGCGCTCGGCTGGGACGCCGCCGTGCGCTCCCGGGAGATCGAGCACTACCTGGCCCGGGTCGAGGCCGAGCGGCAGTCGCAGAAGATGCCCGACGACCTCACCGCCGACGCCGCCCGGCTCGGCGTGCCCGACGTACGGGGTTACGCCGCCGACCGCGGCACCGACCTGCTCGAAGTGGAACTTTGATCCTCGTCGACGAGCCGCGCTGGCCGGCCCGCGGGCGGCTCTGGTCGCACCTGGTCAGCGACGTCTCGTACGCGGAGCTGCACGCCTTCGCGGAGATGCTGGGCGCACCCCGGCGCGCGTTCGACCGGGACCACTACGACATCCCGGACGTCCGCTTCCCGATGGCGTTGTGGCTCGGCGCCACGCTGGTCCGCTCCCGGGAGGTCTCCGCCCGGCTGCGCGCGGCCGGTCTGCGCCGGCCCAAGCACCTCAGCTCAGGGTCTTGAGCTCGGCCTCCAGGTTGGCCCGGGCCTTGTCCTCCCACGCCGACCGCAACGGGTCGTGCCGGTAGATCGACGGCAGCTCCAGCAGGGCCTTCAACACCTGGGTCCGGCCGCCGCGGAAGGCGTCGTCCGGCACGTGCGCGTACTCCCGGCGGATGGCGGTCGTGTACGCCGCGTACGCGTCCGGGTCACTCGCCAGGATGGCCAGATCCGCGTCGCAGAGCAGCTCGCCGTCGGGATCGTCGTCCTCGGTGGCGTGCCCGGCGGTCAGCCCCACCAGCCGGGCCACCTCCGCCGCCACCTCGTCCGGTGCCCCCAGCGTGGCCAGCAACCCGGCCGCGAACTCGGCGCTGTCCCGCTCATTGGCGTCACCGAGCGCCCGCGGGTCGTAGACCGCATCGTGCAGCCAGGCCGCGAGCCGCACCCGGTCCGCGCCCGGCGCCAGCTCGGCGTAGCGGTCGATGACGTCGAGGACCGCGGTCAGGTGGGCCACGGTGTGGTACTGCCGCTGCGGCTCCGACCAGCGGGTCAGCAGGTACTCACCGGCCGCGCCGAGATCCGCGTCGTCGGCGGTCGCCCCGGCACCCCGGGCCGCCGCAACCCACCGCTGCACAAGATTTGTCACGACGGTCATCCTGACACGCCTGCGGTTAGGGTCTGCACCATGACCGACGTGGAGTCGCAGCGCGGGCTGGCCGCGGTTCTCGCCGAGCTGCGCGGCCGGTCCCGGTCCGGGATCGGCGCCGGCTGGTCCCGGGTACGGGCCGGCTTCCCGCTCGCCGCACAGGCCGGACTGGGCGCCGGCATCGCCTGGTTCATCGCGCACGACGTGATCGGCCGGCCCAGCCCGTTCTTCGCGCCGATCGCCGCCGTCATCACCCTCGCCTCGTCGGTCGGCCAGCGCGCCCGGCGCACCGTCGAACTGGTCGTCGGGGTGGCCATCGGCATCGGCATCGGCGACGGCATCATCCTGCTGATCGGCACCGGACCGTGGCAGGTCGGCCTGGTGGTGGTCCTGGCGATCACCGCCGCGGCGGCTGTCGGCGGCGGTACGCCCCTGGTGGTGCAGTCCGCCTCGTCCGCGGTGCTGGTCGCGACGCTGACGACACCGAGAACGGGCCTGCCGTACACCCGTTTCTTCGACGCGCTCGTGGGCGGCGCGGTCGGCCTGGCCGTCATGACCGTCCTGCTGCCACTGAACCCGCTGACGGTGATCCGCCGGGCCGCGGACCCGGCACTGCAGGCGCTCGCGGACGGCCTGCACGCGATCGCCGAAGGCCTCAAGTCCGGTGACGCCGGCGCGGTGGGCGGTGCTCTCGACCAGCTGCGTACCGCCGAGGCGAACTTCACCGGCTTCGACCAGGCCGCGACCGCGGCGAGCGAGAACGTGGCCTTCGCCCCGGCCCGCTGGCGGGCCCGCGGCGCCCTGAGCCAGTACGTCGAGGGCGCCGACCACGTGACGTACGCGCTGCGCAACGTCCGCGTCCTGGCCCGGCGGGTGATGACGGCTCTGGGCGACGGCGAGCAGATCCCGGAATGCCTGCCGACCTCGATCACGCTGCTCGGCGACGCGGTGGACCTGCTGCGCCAGGAATGGGCCAAGGGCGCCGAGCCGATCGCCACCCGCGAACGAGCGCTGCGGGCGGCCGCGGAATCCGGCCGGGCGTACGACGAGGGTGTCGGCTTCTCCGGCGGAGTGGTCGTCGCGCAGGTCCGGACCACGGTCTCGGACCTGCTCCGGGCCACCGGCATCGAGTACGCGGAAGCACCCCGGCTGGTGCGGCGGGCTGTCGGCTGGCAGGCGCGGGGGCGTACCGCCCGCAAGAGCGCCGGCCGGTCCCGGCCCGGCGGCTCCGGACGCGGCCCGTCCTGAGATTTCCGGCCCTTTTCCGCTCTTGATCCTCTTTCCGCCGCCGCGGGCCTGCCCGGCACGGTCCGGGTGGCTACGCTGGGCGACATGGCCGACGTAGCTCACGGCGGGTCGCCCGACCCGGCACCCACCTCCGCGGCTCCGGCCTCCCCGGCGCCGGATCCCGCTGCGCCGGTTTCCGGCCCGGCCGGTCCTGCTCCGGCCGGTCATGCTCCGGCCGGTTTTGGTTCCGCCAGTTCCGGCTCGGCTGCCCTTGCCCAGGCCGGTTCCGGCGGCGCCGGTTCCGATTCCGGTTCGGCCGGGTCCGGTTCGGCCGGTCCCGGTTCGGCCGGTCTGGATTCCGCTGGTTCCGGCTCGGTCGGTTCGGGTTCGGGCGGGGGTGACGCGGCTGCCGGCGCGGTCGCTGTCGCGCCGGATGCGCCGGTCGGTTTGCCGGATCCCGCGGCCCTGGACAAGATGCCGCGCCGGCGGTCGAGGATTCCGCGCTGGGTGCCGCTGACCCTGGTGATCACCTTCATCGCGATCTGCGCGATCGTGATGCTGATCATCCTGGGCTTCAGCAACGGCCCGAAGGGCCTGGCCATCGGCCTGGGCGCGGCGATCCTGCCGGTCCCGGTGCTGGTCGGCTGCTTCCTCTGGCTGGACCGGTACGAGCCCGAGCCGAGCCGCTACCTGATCTTCTGTTTCGCCTGGGGCTCGGCCGTGGCCACCCTGGTCGCGATCGGCGTCAACTCGCTGGCCGCCTGGGGCTTCGACAAGATCGGCCTGCCCGACGCGCTGGTGGCGGTGCTGGTGGCCCCGTTCATCGAGGAGTCGATGAAGGCCCTCGGCCCGATCCTGCTGCTGTGGCGCCGCCGCCGCGAATGGTCCGGCATCACCGACGGCATCGTCTACTGCGGACTGTCCGCGCTCGGCTTCGCCATGGTCGAGAACGTGCTCTACCTGGGCGGCCACGGCTACGCGTCGGGCGCCGACCAGTACGGCCCGGCGACCGGCATCCAGAACCTCTTCCTGATCTTCATCGTGCGGATCATCTTCACCGGCTTCGCGCACCCGCTGTTCACCGCGATGACCGGCATCGGCCTGGGCCTGTCCGCCCGCTCCGCGGACCGCCGGGTGAAATGGCTGGCGCCGATCGCGGGCCTGCTGCTCGCGATGATCCTGCACGGCACGTTCAACCTGCTGCCGACCCTGTCGGTCGCCACCGGCGAAACCCTGATCATGCTGTACGGCTACCTCGGCTTCATGGTCCCGTTCTTCTTCCTGGTGGTCGGCTTCGCCATCGCCCTGCGCAGCTGGGAAGGCCGGCTCAGCGAGCGCATCCTGCCCGGCTACGTGAGCGCCGGCTGGCTGTCCCCGCCGGAGGTGGCGACGCTCGGCTCTCTGGGCCGCCGGCACTCGGCCCGCCAATGGGCCAAGCGAGTAGCCGGCGACACCGGGGTACGCGCAATGCGCGGCTTCCAGGCGGCATCAACAAAGCTGGCGCTGCTGCGCGACGGCATGCAGCGCGGTCTGCACAGTGGCGGTCCCGACGACCAGCAGCGGGCCCTCGAGGAGGAGCAGCGCCTGCTGACGGCCATCTCGGGCTATCGGTCGGTGTTCGTCGGGCGGGACCCGCAGATGCCGCAGGCGTTCTGGAACGGGAGCAGCTACCAGATCGCCTTCCCGGACGGGGTGACGCGCACGGTGAACGCGCCGGCTGAGCCGGTGGTGCCGGTGCCGGTGCGGCTGCCCCCGATGCCGGCGATGGCCGGCGGGTACGGGATGCCTCCCGGTTATGCCGCACCTGGCTACGGTGCGGCACCTGGTCAGGCCGGTCCCGGATACGGCGGCCCGGCCGGTTATGGCCAGCCTGGCTTCGGTCCGGCGGGTTACGGCGGTCCCGGTCAGGGCGTTGGTTTCGGTCCGGCGGGTTATGGCGGTTCTGGTCAGGGTGGTCAGCCGGGCTACGGCCCGGCTGGTTATGGCCAACCTGGTCCGAGCCAGACCGGCTACGGGCAATCAGCCTCGGGCTCGGGTGGCTATGGGCAGCCGGGTTCTGGTCAAGGCGGGTACACCCAGCCTGGTGCCGCGCAGCCTGGCTATGGACATCAGGGCTCCGGTCAGCCCGGCTACGGCGCTGGTTACGGCCAGCCGGATGGCAACGGCTACGGGCCGCCGCCTGGTTACGGCCAGCCCAGCTACGGCTCGCAGCCGGGCCAGGGCCAGGGCCAGGGCCAGGGCCAGCCCAGCTACGGTCCGCCGCAGGGCCAGCCCAGCTACGGCTCGCAGCCGGGTAATGCCCAGCCGGGCTATGGCCCGCCGCCCGGCTACGGCCAGCAGCCCGATCAAGGCCAGTCCGGTCATGGCCAGTCCGGTCAGCTCCAGCCTGGCTATGGGCCGCCGCCTGGCTATGGCCCGCCGAGCTACAGCGAGCAGCCGGGTCACGCCCAGCCGAGCCAAGGCTCGCAGCCGGGTTACGCCCAGCCTGGTTATGGCCCGCCGCCCGGTTACGGCCAGCCCAGCTACGGCCAGCCCGGCTACGGCCAGCCCGGCTACGGCCAGCAGTCGGACCACGGTCAGGCCGGCTACGGCCAGCAGTCGGACCACGGTCAGGCCGGCTACGGCCAGCAGCCGGACCACGGTCAGGCCGCCTACGGCCAGCAGCCGGACCACGGCCAGGCCGCCGCCTACGGCCAGCCTTCCGCCCACGGCCAACAGCCCGGCTATGGCGAGCAGCCGGAAGGCGCACCGGCCTACGGCCCAGCCCCCACACAAGCCCAGAACCAAGGCCACCCAGCTCAGCAAGAGGGCCACCAGACCCAGGACCAGCCGGGACAAAACCCGGCCGAGTCCACCGACCCGGCCACCGGCGACCCCACCCCGCCGGAGACCCGGCAGCACTGACCCAAAGCCCGCCGGACCTACAGGTAGAGCCCAGTGCCGTCCGACTCGACCCGGGTCGCGGCAACCGCGTGCACGTCCCGCTCCCGCAGGAGCACGTACTCCTTGCCGTGCAGCTCCACCTCAGCGCGGTCGTCCGGGTCGAACAGGACCCGGTCTCCGACGACGATGGAGCGGACGTTCGGGCCTACGCCGACGGCTTTGGCCCAGGACAGGCGGCGGCCCATCGATGCGGTGGCCGGGATGACGATGCCGGCGCTGGAGCGGCGTTCGCCGTCGCCGCCGTCGAGGCGGACGAGGACGCGGTCGTGCAACATCCGGATGGGCAGCCCGGCCTCGGTACGGGTGTCGGTGTTCACGACAGGACGGTACGCCCGGCCCGGCCAGGGTGGTGAGCGGGTCCAGGGGCGCGTCTGCACTACGGTGGGACCGGCGTGACGACGGACGAGGGGGTCTGCGGTTGAGCCGCTTGCAGCGAGTCCGGGCGAATCTGCGTCGTGCGTACGACAGCGGGCGCGAGTCGGTCCGGCTGGCGCGTACGGAGCATGATCCGGCGCCGGACGATCGGGATGTCGGGTTCGAGTTGCCGGCGCCGGATCCGCCGGTTGATCATCGGTCGACGTCGAGCCGGGACGATGCCGAGGTGCCGCATTCGTTGCGGATCGCGGCCGCCTGGTCGTGGCGGCTCATCATCGTCGGGGTCGTCGGCTGGGTGCTGCTCCGTTTCATCGGCATCGTCAGCATCGTCGTCATCCCGCTCGCCATCGCCCTGCTGCTGTCGGCGCTGCTGTCGCCGGCGGTCGGCTGGTTGCGCCGGTTCCGGCTGCCGCCGTCGCTGGCTACTTTCCTGGTGCTGATCTGTGGCATCGCCGCGGTCGCGGGCACCCTGACGCTGGTCGTCAACCAGTTCGTGGACGGCGTGGGTGAGCTCACCGACAAGGCCATCAGCGGGGTGCGGCAGATCCAGGAGTGGGCCCGCACCGGCCCGCTGCACCTGTCGGACCAGCAGGTCAACCAGGCCATCGACTCCGCCCAGAACTGGATCAACGCGAACACGTCGTCGCTGACCGCGACCGGGTTCGCCACTGCGGCCACCCTGTTCGAGGTGCTCACCGGCACGCTGCTGGCGCTCTTCGCGACGTTCTTCTTCCTGCGGGACGGCCGCAAGATCTGGCGTTTCCTGGTGCGACTCTTCCCGGTCAACGCCCGTTGGAGCCTGGCCGACGCCGGTGACGCCTCCTGGTCGACGCTGGGTTCCTACGTGCGTGCGACCGTGCTGGTGGCTTTCATCGACGCCGCCGGCATCGGCCTGGCGCTGGTCATTCTCAAGGTCCAGTTCGCGTTCCCGCTGGCGGCGCTGGTGTTCCTGGGCGCGTTCATCCCGATCGTGGGCGCGAGCGTGTCGGGTGCGGTCGCGGCGCTGGTCGCGCTGGTCGACCAGGGCTGGGTGATCGCCCTGATCGTGCTGGGCGCGGTGATCCTGGTCCAGCAGGTCGAGGGCCACATCCTGCAGCCGCTGATCATGGGCCGGGCGGTGGCGATCCATCCGCTGGTCGTGATCATCGGCATCGCCTGCGGCGTGGTGCTGGCCGGGATCATCGGCGCCCTGGTGGCGGTCCCGCTGATCGCGGTCCTCAACACCGGGGTACGGCGGTTGGCCCGGCAACGTCCGGAGGTGCCGCCGGACGCTGTCGTGGTGCCGGCCGGGGGCACCACCACCGCACCCTGAGCGTCGTCACCAGCCCAGGTAGCTGCGGGTCAGCGCGGACACGTGCTCGACGACGTCGATGCCGGCCTGCTTGTCGGTGTGGCCGTGGGACAGCACGGCCACGGCGGTGTCGGTGTCCGTACCGGTGATCCGGCCCATGCTGTTGATGATCCAGCGGTTGTCCTCGGCCGTACGGGAAACCCAGCCGTTCTTCAGCGCGGCGTGCTCGCCCGGCAGGGCCGCCGCGCTGACGCCCCATTTCTGGTCCGCGTTCACCGATGACATGAGGTCGAGCATCAGCTCCCGGGAGTCCTCGTTCAGGACCCCGTCCGGGTCCGATGCCGCGGCGAGCACCTTGAGCTGGTCGTTCGCGGTGGTGCGGGTCAGGCCCCAGGACTCGTCCGGGTCGGTGCCGGTCAGGCCCAGCCGCTCACCCGCCGCGCGCAGGCCGTCGGCGCCGCCGACCGCGTTGAACACCTTGGTGGCCGCGTTGTTGTCGCTGGCCCGGATCATCTTCGTCACCCGGCCTTTCTCGGCCTTGGTCAGCTTGCGGCCTGCATCCTGGGCCTTGAGCAGCAACGCGGCCAGCAGTTCGGCCTTGATGATGCTGGCCGATTCCTGTTGCCGTTTGCCGTGATAGTCGAACCGGCGCCCGGTCCGGCGTTCGGTGACCGCGACGGAGAATTCCGGGACCGTGGCGGCGTAGCTGTCGAGCACCTTGGTCAGCCGGTCGACCCGCTGCTGCCACGAGCCGGTCGCCTTGGACTTGTCGACCTGGTCGCCCTGCTGCGGCCCCTGGAAGACCGCACCCACCGGCGCCTTGATGGCGGCGCCGAGCGACCTCAGGTCGGTGGTCTCCAGCCGGCCGACGTGCGAGGGGCGGTTGACCGCCCGGGCGGGCTGCCCCTGCAGGGCGGTGGCCAGGAAGGACTTCCAGATCCGGTACGGCATGCCGTCGCCGTTGATGGCGGTGCCGTTCTTCTCGCGGATGGGTCCCGGCTTGTCCCGGCCGATCCACGTCACCGCGGCCAGTCCGGGGGCCCAGCCGGCCGTCCAGGCGTCGGACGAGTCGGTGGTGTCACCCCACTGCTGGGAACCGGTCTTGGCCGCCGCGTCGACCCCGGCGACCTCGCCGTCTTTGGCCACCACCTTGGACAGCACGGTCTGCACGTCCGCGGCCACGGCACCGGACAGCACGCGCTCGGGCTTCGCCGCGTACAGGTGCAGCACCGCGCCCTTGCCGTTGATGGCCGATTCGACGAAGTGCCGGTCCCGGCGGCGGCCGCCGTCCGCCAGGGTGGCGTAGACGGTGGCCAGGTCGGCCGGCGCGACCGGATACCGGCCGAGGGCGATGTCGGGGCGGGTACGCCCGGGAGCGGGATCGCCGGCGACGTCCACCATGGTCGGTTGCTTGCCGTACTTCTCCGGCACGCCCAGCCGGTGGGCGAGGCGCCGGATGGTGTCCGGGCCGATCTGCTCGGCCAGCGCGTAGAACGGCGTGTTGAGCGAGTGGACCATGGCCTGGTCGAGCGGGCAGACGGGACACTGCAGGTTGCGCTGGTTGTAGAGCGGCACGCCCTGCCGGCTCGGGAACAGGCGCGGTGAGCTGCCGTTGTAGAGCGACTGGAAGCCGATGCCGCGTTCCTCGGCGGCGGCCAGGACGACCGGTTTGATGGTCGAGGCCGGCGGGCGGGCGGCGAGCGCGTCGTCGAAATAGCCGCGGCCACGGTCACCGCCGTAGTAGGCGCGTACCCCGCCGCTGGCCGGGTCGATCGCCACCAGGGCGGTCCGCAGCTCCTTGGGCTGTCCGCGCAGCGCGGCGGCCATGGCGTCGGAGGCCGCGCCCTGGGCGGTGAAGTCGATCGTGGTCGTGATCCGCAGGCCGCCGGTGCGCACCTGCTGCCGGCTGATGCCCGCCCGCACCAGTTCGTCCTCGACCCGGTCGGCGACCAGTCCGGCGGCGCCGCCGATGCTGTTCGCGGTGACCGACTCTTTGGCGACGGCCGGGTACTTCGCCCGGTCGGCCTCCCCGGCGGGCAGCCAGCCCTGCTCGGTCATGGACCGCAGGATCCACCGCCAGCGGGCCTGCGCCCACTCGGCGTCGACGGCCGGGTCGCCCCGGGTGGGGTCCTTGATGAGCGCGGCGAGCACAGCACCCTGGGAGCCGGTCAGCCGGTCGACCGTCGTGCCGAAGTAGGCGTGGGCCGCGGCCTGGATGCCGTACGCGCCGCGGCCGAAGTAGATGGTGTTGAGGTAGCGCTGGAGGATCTCGTCCTTGCTGAACCGGTGCTCGACCTTCAGCGCGAGGGCGAACTCCTTGGCCTTGCGGCTGACCGTGCGGTCCTGGGTGAGGTAGGCGTTCCGTACGTACTGCTGGGTGATGGTCGACGCGCCCTGACCGCTGTCGTGGAAGACGTTGGCCCACAGTGCACGCAGCACCCCGCGGGTCGAGACGCCGACGTGGTCGTAGAAGCCGCGGTCCTCGGCGGCCAGGAACGCCCGCTGGACCGGCACCGGGACCTGGCTCAGCCCGACGTCGGTGCGGTCGGTGGCGCCGATGCGGGTGAGCACCGTGCGACCGTCGCGGTAGTACAGGACGGAAGCCTGGGGCGGCACCGGATCCGGTGGCAGGTCGACGCTCGCCACGTACCCCGCCGCACCGGCGCTGATCGCCACCGCGCCGACGGCACCGGCCGCGGCCAGACGACGGGCCCACCGCGGCAGTTTGAAACGCCTGCGATGCGAGATCGGCTTCGGATCAGCGGCGTCCGTCATGAAGCGGGGTCCCTTCGACGTCCACGGCGGTGTCGATCAACACCTGACCAGTAGACGGATGAGACGGTGGTTTTGTTGCTTATAGGAGGAAAGTAGTCGCAGCCGTACGGGCGGTCAGGACTTCGCCAGGCGCTGCAGAGCGCCGACTGCGACCTCCGGGCGGGTCGTGTACCAGAACGGGGGCAGGGACTTACGCAGGAAGGCGCCGTAGCCGCGGGCCGTCTCCAGGCGGGAGTCGAGCACGGCGACCACTCCCTTGTCCCCGGTCGAGCGGATCAGCCGGCCCACCCCCTGGGCCAGGCGCACCGCGGCGATCGGCACGCTGACCGAGGCGAAGCCGGAACCACCCGTGGCGTCCACGGCCGCGGCGCGGGCGGCGGCCAGCGGCTCGTCCGGACGCGGGAACGGCAGCCGGTCGATGACCACCAGCTGGCAGGCGTCGCCGGGGACGTCCACGCCCTGCCACAGCGACATCACGCCGAACAGGCAGCTCTCCTTCTGCTCCCGGAACTTGCGGACCAGGATCGGCAGCGACTCCTCGCCCTGCAGCAGCACCGGCAGATCGGTGCGGGCACGCAGCAGCTCGGCCGCCTGGGTCGCCGCGCGGCGCGACGAGAACAGGCCCAGCGTGCGGCCGCCGAGCGCCTCCACGAGCTTGAGCAGCTCCTCACCCGCGGGGTCGGGCAGCCCGGAGGCGGCCGGGCGGGGCAGGTGCGCGGCGACGTACAGGATGCCCTGGCGGGGGTAGTCGAACGGGGAGCCGACGTCCAGCGAGCTCCAGCCGTCGCCGGAGACCGGCGGCGCGTCCGCGGACAGTCCGGCGCCGGAGCGGGCCGCCGGGACCGGGGCCGGAGCCGGGAGCCCGAGCGAGCGGGCCACCGAGTCGAAGCGACCGCCCAGCGTCAGCGTCGCCGAGGTGGCGACGACCGTGCGCTCGTCGTACAGGTTGGTGGCCAGGGTGCCGGCGACCGAGAGCGGGGCCTCCACCAGGGCGCGGCGGCCGTTGCCGAGGTCGGACTTCTCGTCCCAGGCC
>NZ_JBEZGQ010000198.1:0-11021 GCF_040650095.1 Actinoplanes sp. NPDC048791
CGGCCGGCCGCGCGTAAGTCCTCGTCCCTCAGCGGGTCGCCATGATGAGCGCGGCCGGGTCGGTGCAGACCAGCTCCAGCGCCCGGGCCACCACGGCCGGGTCGTACGTCGAGGCGTGGAACGTCGCCTCCAGGTGCAGCACCCCGCCCATCTCGGACGTGGTGAGCGTGATGCCCTCCGGGCCGTTGAGCGTCGGCACGCTCTGGTTGACCCGGCCCGCGGCGTCGACCGCCCACGGCAGGTCGGCGAGCACGTCGTGCCGGCCCTGGTTGCTGAACGTCAGCCGGGGCCGCGGCTCGATCGCCGCCTCCGACGGGTACGCGTCCGGCAGGCCCGGTGCGCCGGCCACCGCGATCTTGCCCTCGCGCAGCAGCATCATGGTCAGGATCCGGCCGGTGGCCAGCTCCGCCTTGAGTGTCGTGTGGATGGCCTGCGGGTCGGTCAGGCTCGGCGGGCTCAGGAACGGGCCCATGCAGAAGTTGCTGTCGATGCTGACGCCCTGGTCCACGTAGCGTCGCGCGTCGGCCAGGAACGTACCGCCGGACAGGTCCGGGTTCAGGCCCAGCTCGCGCAGCGCCGCCGTGAACGCGGCGAACGTGATCGCCGAGGTGGTGACGCCGGGCGCGTACTGGTCACGCCACGTGCGCATCTTGCCGAGCACCTCCGCCGAGCGGGCGGTCTCCACCGTCAGTCCCGGCGTCCACGGCCGCGTCGGCGACTCCTGCGGGTGCGGCGGCCGGGCGAAGCTCAGCCCCTGCTTCCACCGGCCCGGCTTGGTGCCGAACTGCTTCCACCAGGCCTTCGGCAGCGCCCAGCGGTGCCGGACGGACGGGGCGATCTGTGCGGCCCGTTCCTCGCCGGCTGCCCGGATCAGCTCGCGGAGCAGCGTGTTCACCGGGCCCGCGTCGCCGTACGCGTGGGCCACCTTCATGGCCACGTACCCGCCGCCGGCCAGGATCCGCACCGGGTGGTGACCGCGCGGCTCGGCCTGCAGCTCGCGGGTCATCGCGTCGAAGTCGGCCGGCCCGTCACCGAGGTCGGTGACCGCCTCCCGCACGTAGGCCGCGAACGCGGCCGCGTCCATGTGCAGCCACTTGGCGCCGGCGCGGTCGAGGCGCGACACCGCCCGGTGGGTCGGGTCGGCGGCGTGCAGGCCGATCAGGGCGGTCCGCAACCGCTCGGCGGTCACCCCGGTCAGCGGGCCGACGGTACGGATGTACTCCAGCGGCAGCCAGGCGCGTTCGCGCAGAGTCAGGCTGGTGGTCGACATGATGTTCTCCTCCAGGGGCGGGCGGGCGAGGACGACCCGCAGCACGGTCGGCGCGACGAGCACCATCTCGACGGCCATCACCACTGCCACCCAGGTGACGAGGTCGGTGAGGCTGCCGCGGCTGCCGCCGTACCAGGCGGCGACGAGCTCGGCGATGCCGGCGAAGACCGAGAAGATGCCGGCGCCCCGGACGCGGCCCTGCACCCGGGAGATCGCCAGGAAGAAGTGGTGGAAGACGAACGGCACGTAGGTCAGCGCCAGGATCATCAGCGCGGTGCCGGCCGACTCGGCGTAGCTCGCCCCGAACAGACCCATGATCGGCTTGGCGAAGAACACCACGATCAGCGAGACCGGCAGGCCGCCGCCGAGACAGATGAGCAGGCCCATCCGCACCTTGGAGCGCAGCGCGGCCTTGTCGCCGCTGGCCACCGCGAACAGCGTCAGCGCCACGTTGCCCGGCACCATCGCCAGGAACGACAGCACCATGAACGCGGTGTAGAAGGACGCGTTCGCCTCGGCCGACAGCACCGCGGTGACGACCAGGGGCAGGGCCGCGCGCGGCAGGTAGGTGGCCAGGTTCAGCAGGTTGTGGTCGAACGTCGCCCGGCCCCGGCCGCGGAGCAGCGACACGCGGGGGCGTACCGAATCGACCATGCCCTTGCGCCGCAGCGTGCGGCCCAGGATCACCACCGAGAGCACCATGCCGGCGATCCAGGTGAGCAGCAGTTCGCCGCCGGTCAGGGTGAGCGGCAGCACGGCGAGCACGCCGAGCAGGATCAGCTTCACCACCGAGAACCAGGCGTTGCGCATCAGCTGCAACGGTCCCTGCAGGAGCCCGACCAGGGCCTCGTCCAGGACCAGGGTCATCGCGTTGAGCGCGATGCCGAAGACCAGCAGCACGGTGGCGGCCGTGCTGCCGAGCGCGTTCTGCAGGCCGGGGACGGCCAGGTGGGCGAGCGCGACGTAGATCAGCCCGCCCAGGGTCGCGGCGCTGCCGGCGACCAGCAGGCAGGTGGAGATCAGTTCCCACTTGCGGCCGCGCAGCGCGGGCAGGTCCGAGATCAGCATGGTGCCCATGCCGAACATGCCGATCGTGCCGATCAGCGTCATCGCGGAGACCGCCGCGGACGCCTGGCCGACGGCCTCGGCCGGTGCGGTACGCGCGGCCAGCCACCAGTACGCGAAGCCGAACAGTGACGTGATCGCCGTCGTGGCCATCAGCGAACCGGCGTTCAGGAACAGGTCCAGATGCCCGCGCAGAACGGTGACCAGGCCACCACGACCCGGACCCTCCGGTCCTGGATCCAGGCTTTCCGGCACTACCTCGGTGACCGTACTTTCCACTACTACCGCCCCCAGTGCAGTGATCGAAGCCAAACGGTAGTTACCCGCAGTATTCGACTGCCACGGCAGAGTGGTGCACACTCCGCACACTGTCCGGAGTGGAGAACCTGCGGACCGGGGGACGGGTCCGGGACCGTTCGGTGGATCTTTGAGACGCCTGGGACCTCAGGCGTTATGCCTGGTCACAGCCGTAACGTCCGATGCGGCGGGTGAGCCGGCACACGGCGGGAGGCCTACTCCTCCCAGACCGGCACGGAGGGTAGACCCCGCTCGGCGCGGGCCGCGTCGGTGAGCTCCTGGATCAGCCCGGTCTTACCCCGCGTGTACGCGTCCCCGGGCCCGAACTTGTCCATCAGCTCGCGCTTGAGGGCGGCGTACCGGTCCCGGTCGGCGGGGTGGGTGAGCAGGTAGTCGCGCAGCAACCGCTCGTTGCGCACCGGCCAGCTCTCCGCCGTGACGACGTGCAGGTGGTACGCCGTGCTGTCGTAGTCCTCACGCCGGAAGAAGAGGCGCTGCGGCATGTCGGTCGGCCCCCTGCGGTAGCCGAACGTCCCGAGCGCACTGGTGTTGACGTCGTCGAGGTCCTCGAGGCTGGCCATCAGGTCGATCACCGGTTTGGCCGGCAGCCCGGGCACGGCGGTGCTGCCGACGTGCTCGACCGCCAGGAACAGCGGGGCCAGCACGACACAGGCCTGCCGGCCCAGGTCGGCCCACCGCTGATCCGGCTCCGCGATCGTCACAGCCAACCCACCTTCTTCAAGCGGCGGTGCAGCACCACCGCGGCCCCGGCCATCAGCAGCAGCACGCCCGCGTAGCCGTATCGCCAGCCCAGCTCGGGCATGAACTCGAAGTTCATCCCGTAGATGCCGGCGATGGCGGTCTGCACGGCGGCGATCGCGGCCCACGACGCGATCTTGCGCATGTCATTGTTCTGGTCCACCGACACCTGCGCGAGCCGGGCCTGCAGGATCGAGTTCAGCAGATCATCGAAACCGGCGACCCGGTCCACCGCCCGGTTCAGCCGCCCCCGCACATCCACCAGGTACGGATACAGCCCCGTGGGCACGATGTCGCGGTCGAGCAACCGCTGCAACGGCTCCTGCAGCGGCAGCACCGCCCGCTTGAACTCCACCATCTCCCGTTTGAGCTGGTAGATGTGCGCGATGTCGGGCGGTTTGCTGGCGGAGAAGGAGACCTCCTCCAGCGCCTCGAGGTCGTGCTCCACGTGCGCGGCGACCTCCAGGTAGAGGTCGACCATGCGGCTGCTGACCGCGTACGCGACCGCCCACGGACCCTCGGCCAGCAGGGCGGGCCGCTGCTCCAGCTCCTGGCGGACCGGCCGCAGCGCACCCGCGGCCCCGTGCCGCACGGTGATGACAAAACGGTCGCCGATCAGCACGGTGACGTCGCCGGTGTCCACCACCTCGGAGCTCTCGGTCAGCTCCTCGTGCTCGACGTAGCGCGCGGTGCGCAGCACGAGCCGGGTGACCTCGCCGATCACCTCGGCGGCGGGCCGGTGCCCGGCCGCGGCGGCCTGCTCGGCGGTGAGCTCGTGCAGGCCGAAGACCCGGGCGATCGCGGCCATCGTGGGCTCGTCGGGCTCGTGCAGCCCGAGCCAGACGAACGCGTCCTTCTGCCGGTGCGCCTGGCGGACGGCGTGCGCGTAGTGCAGCTGCCCGGGCCGGCGCGCACCGGCGTGATACACGGCACAGTCGACGACGGCGTCGGGATTGCTGCGCCTCTGCTCCGGTGCGGCGGGCACCGGGCGGGCCAGGCCCTCGATGAGCCGGCCGAGCGTACGCGGAAGGGAGCGCGTCTCGCGCCGCCGCAACCCGAACATCCGCGGTTCCCCCATCGATCGCCGACCGTCCGGGATGACCGTAACGGTTGACCGCCCGCTTGTGCCGCACCGTGTGCCCGTACCGGGTTCGGATCCTGCACCGGCGCGGGCCGGGCCCGCGCCAGGAGTACCGCCCGGCCGCCCGGATCAGGCCGAGCGACGCATCGCCCGGGTGCCGACCAGCAGGCCGAACGCGCCCACCACGGCCGCCGCGATCGCGCCGGTCACGGTCGTCGACGCCCAGACGTCGCCGTTGAACAGGGCCCGTTCCGCGTCGACCACGTAGGTCAGCGGGTTCCACTTCGACAGCGCCTGCAGCCAGCCCGGCCCGGCCTCGACCGGCAGCAGCATGCCCGCGAGCAGCAACAGCGGGAAGAGCAGCGTCTGCTGCACGGTCCAGAACAACCACTCCTGGTTCTTCGCCGCCAGCGCCAGCGTGTACGACAGCGAGCCGAGCCCCAGGCAGAAGACCGAGAGGATGACCAGGCCCAGCAGTGCGCCACCGAGGTGCAGGTCGAAGCCGAACGGCAGGCAGATCGCCACGATGACCGCGGCCTGCACGACCACCGGCACGATCTCCTTGAGCGCCCGGCCGATCAGCAGCGCGGGCCGGCGCAGCGGGGTGACCAGCATCCGCTCGTGCGATCCGGTCTGGATCTCGAAGAGCAGGTTGGAACCGGTCATCGAGGTGCCGAACAGGCACGACATCACCACGATGCCGGGTACGAACCACTGCAGGCTCAGATCGTCGGGCAGCAGCGGCGCGAACAGGCCCAGGAAGACCAGCGGCTGGACCATCGCGAAGACGACGGTGAACGGGTTGCGCAGGACCGGCCGCAGTTCGCGGCTGAAGACCACGCCGGTGTCGGTGACGAGATTGGTCATGACTCAGGCCTCCACGAGAGCGGGTGCGGTTTCCTCGGTGTCCCCGGCCGACCGGGCGGCGCCGCCCTCGCGCAGGCTGCGGCCGGTCAGCTGGAGGAAGACGTCGTCGAGCGTGGCCCGCCTGACCTCGACCTCGGCCGGGGGCAGCCCCCAGGCCCGCAGGTCGTCGAGCAGGCCGGTGACGAGGCGGGGCGCTCCGGGGACGGAGATGGTCACCTCGGTGCCGTGCTTGTGGGACTTGTGCGGGACGCGGGCCGCGACCGCCGCCGCGTCGGTCTCGTGCTCGAAGCCGAGGACGATCCGATCGCCGACGTGCTCGTCCTTGAGCCGGGCCGGGGTGTCGTCGGCGATGATCCGGCCGTGGTCGATCACGATGACCCGTTCCGCCATCGCGTCCGCCTCGTCGAGGTAGTGGGTGGTCAGCACGATCGTCGTGCCGTACCGCTCGCGCAGCTCGACGATGTGCTCCTGCAGGTTGGCCCGGTTCTGCGGGTCCAGCCCGGTCGACGGCTCGTCGAGGAAGAGCAGCTCGGGGGCGTGGATCAAACCCATCGCGATGTCCAGGCGGCGGCGCTGGCCGCCGGAGAGCGTCGACACGGTCCGGTCGGCGACCGCACCGAGGTCGAGCGACTCGATCAGCTCGGCGGCGCGCCGCCGGGCGTCGGCCACCTTCATCCCGTACGCGCGACCCTGGCTGATCAGCTCGTCGCGGCCGCGCTGGCTGTGCGCGGCGCCGTTGCCCTGACCGATGTAGCCGATCCGGTGGCGTACCTCGCGTTGCGCGCGGACCACGTCGTGGCCGGCGACCCGGGCGGTGCCGGAGGTCGGCGGGATCAGCGTGGTGAGCATGCGCAGGGTGGTCGACTTCCCGGCGCCGTTCGGGCCGAGCAGCGCGACCAGCTCACCCGGGGCGACGGTGAGGTTGATCCCGCGTACCGCCTGCACGTCCTTGAAATGCCTGGTCAGCTCGTGTGTCTCAATCATGGGAACCACGCTAGGAGCAGATGCGGCCACTTTCTGACCGCAATCGACGGCAGACTGACGACATGGCGAACACGAGTGCCCGGATGCTGCGGCTGCTCTCCCTGCTGCAGACCCACCGCTACTGGCCCGGCACCGAGCTGGCGGACCGGCTGGAGGTCAGCCCGCGGACCCTGCGCCGCGACGTCGACCGGCTGCGCGAGCTCGGCTATCCCGTCGACGCGGCCCGCGGCGTCGCCGGCGGCTACCAACTGCAGGCGGGCGCGGCGGTGCCACCGCTGCTGCTCGACGACGAGGAGGCGGTCGCCATCGCGGTCGGGCTGCGCACCGCGGCGGCCGGGGCGGTGGCCGGCTTCGAGGAGACCTCGGTGCGAGCCCTGGCGAAGGTCATCCAGCTGCTCCCGCCCCGGCTGCGCAAGCGCATCGACGCGTTACAGGCGGCGACCGCGCCCGGGGTCTTCGGCGGCGGCCCGACCCTGGACGCCGCCAGCCTGACCACGATCGCCCTCGCCTGCCGCGGCGAGGAGCGGCTGCGCTTCGCCTACACACCCCGCGAAGGCGCGGAGTCCTCCCGCTACGTCGAACCGCACCGCCTCGTCTCGCTCGGCCGCCGCTGGTATCTGGTCGCCTGGGATCTGGACCGCGGTGACTGGCGCAGCTTCCGGATCGACCGGCTGACCGCGCCCCAGCTGACCGGCGCCCGCTTCCGCCCCCGCGAGATCCCCGGCGGCGACCCCGTGGCCTGGATGCGCTCCCGGCTGGCGGCGGTGCCGAACCGCTACGAGGTGTCGGTCGTCATCGGCCGGCCCGCGCCGGAGGTGCGGAGCTTCGTGGGCCAGTGGGGCACGGTGGAGCCGGAGTCGGCGGCGAGCTGCCGGCTGCGGATGAACGTGGACGACCTCGGCTGGCCGGTCATGGTGCTGGGCATGCTGGGCGCCGACTTCACAGTGGAGTCACCTCCGGAATTACGCGATCAGGTCCGCGCAGCAGGCGAAACCCTGCTGCGCGGAGCCGACCGGTAGCTGGACGGATCGGCGCCCCCGTGGCGCCGATCCGCACGAGAAACCTATCGACCGGGTACGACACTTTTTCGCGTCGCCGACGCCCGGCACCCCCGGCGGATCCGGGGAAACCCGGCTGAGAATGTCGGTGGTGACCGGCATACTTCCGGTCGTGAACGAGGTACCGGAAACCGTCGACGACGTCATCGAGCTGGCCCGCTCCGGCCGGCGGCTGAAATACGTCTTCTTCTGGGGCCACCGGCCGCAGCGCGACGGCAGCATCGGCACCGGCTGCCTGAGCCAGTGGTGGCCGTCGGCGTTCACTGTGGATGGTGTCCGGTTCAGCTCGGCGGAGCACTACATGATGTGGCGCAAGGCGCTGCTCTTCGGCGACGAGGAGACCGCCCGGCTCATCGTCGCGGCCAGCCACCCCCGCCAGGCCAAGATGCTGGGCCGCCGGGTCTGCGGCTTCGACGAGGCGACCTGGGTCCAGCATCGCTGGTCCATCGTCACGCAAGCCAGTGTGGCGAAGTTCGGCCAGCGTCCCGAGCTGCGCGACTTCCTGGTCGGCACGGGGGAGCGGGTCCTCGTCGAGGCCAGTCCCACGGACCGGATCTGGGGCATCGGGCTGGCCGCCACCGACGAGCGCACGGCCGACCCGGCCCATTGGCAGGGGCTCAATCTGCTCGGCTTCGCCCTGATGGCGGCCCGTGAGCAGCTCAGGGGATGAGCTTGCGCATCCGCCAAGTCCACACGTCGTCCTCCGGACCGGCTCCGTAGGCCTTGCGCTTGCCCAGCTGTTCGAAGCCGCGCGCCCGGTAGAACGGGATGCCCTTGTCGTTGTCCACGACCACGGAGGCCCACAGTTCGTCGGCGCCGAGCTCGGTCACCTGCTCGATGATCCTGTTCAGCAGCAGGGTGCCGAGCCCGCGCCCGCGTTCGGCCGGGTCCAGATAAATGACGAAGAGCTCACCGACGCCCGGCGCGGTCGTGCCACCACCGGCCGCGCCGAGCACCCGGCCGTTCTCCTCGACGACCTGGTAGCCCAGCCAGCCGGGCGGGCTCGCGGCGATCTCCCCGGCCACCCGCTCCGGGTTGTAGAACTCCCCGATGACCCGTTCGACGTAGTCGCCGGGCAGCAGGCCGGCGTAGGTGTCGCGGTAGGCGTCGGTGCAGACCCGGCAGATGGCCGCCACGTCGCCGGCGGTGGCGGCCCGGACGCTCGCGCTCATGCGAGGCAGGTTAACCCGGCCGGGACCGGCCCGCCGGTTACCGAGTCGCTGGCAGTGGCGTTCGTGCGAGGCAGATTGACCCCGCCGGGGCCGGCCCGCCGGTCACCACCGGCGGCGGTGACCCGCGCGGTCCCGGACCGTGGCCCAGACCATCTTGCCGCCCGCGGTCGGGATGGCACCCCAGGCCACCGAGTCGGCGTGCACCACGCGCAGGCCGTGCCCGCGCTCGTTGAGCGGCAGCCCCGGCTCCACCGGGCAGGGGTCGATGATCCGCGGCAGTGTGGGGTCGCGGTCCCGGACCGCCAGGTGCAGCGCGGTGCCGCGACGCGAGATCGACACTTCCATTTCCGTACGGGCGTGCTCCACCGCGTTGGCGACCAGCTCGGAGAGCACGGCCCGGCCGGGATGCAGCAGCGGGGCGAGGTTCCAGGCGTGGCAGGCGCCGCCGACGAGATTGCGCGCGACGCCGGGGGAGACAGGCGAGGGTGGCAGGCGCATCCGGACCACGTCGGTCAGCGGGCGGCTGCCGGTGAGCGACTCCCGGGCCTCCGCGACCGAGGCGAAGACCGGCAGGTAGCGCTGGGCGCCGATCTGGCCCAGCCGGTGCGCGAGCGGCGAATCGGCGGGCAGGCAGAGGGCGAGCCGGGCGGGCGGATCGGCGGCCGCGGCGGCCTGGGTGGCGGACAACCACACCGGCACGCTGTCGGCCGCCGGGTCCGTCACGCCGGCCACGTCGATGAGGATGGCGGCGGGACTCTCGGCCAGGCAGCGACCGATCTCCAGGGCCACCGTGGCGCCGAGCTGCGGATGCCAGTCGCCGCGTACCGCGATGTCGATGACCGCCCCGTCGACGTCCGCGGTGACCGAGACCTGGGCGCGGGCCCCGTCGAGCGCGGGCAGGAACAGGTACGGAGGGTTCTCCTCCATGGACTCGGCTCCTCAGTCGACACGTCGGTCCGGGTATCAGGCAGTCTCGGCCGCTGTCCGCCGCCGGTCAACGAAGCTCACCCGTACGGGTGCAATCGGCCGGCTCGGCCAGGGAGGATGGGCGGGTGACCGGACTAGGTGCCATCTTTCTGCCCCAGAACCCGCCCGAGCGGCTGCGGAGCATCGCCCGCGCCGCTGACGAGGCCGGCCTCGAACAGCTCTGGCTGTGGGAGGACTGCTTTCTGAACAGCGGGGTCGCGGCCGCCGCGGCCGCACTGGCCTGGACGACGAGGCTGCGGGTCGGCATCGGCATCCTGCCGGCGCCCCTGCGCAACGTGGCCCTGACCGCGATGGAGGTCGCCACGCTGCACCGGATGTTCGGCGACCGCGCGATCATCGGCGTCGGGCACGGCGTGCAGGAGTGGATGGCCCAGGTCGGCGTCAAGGCGGCGTCGCCGATGACCATGCTGCGGGAGCAGGCCACCGCCCTGCGGGAGCTGCTGCGCGGCGAGACCGTGACCGCCGAAGGCCGCTACGTACGGCTGGCCGAGGTCAAGCTCGACTGGCCCCCGGAGCAGCCGCCGGCACTGTTCATCGGCGCGACCGGTCCCAAGACCCTGCAACTCTCGGGCGAGCTGGCCGACGGCACGATCCTGACCGGCGGCACCTCCCCGGAGGGCGTCCGAGCGGCCCGGGAGCACATCGGCGGGGCGGACGGCCACCAGCTCGTCGTCTTCCTGCCGGCGGCGTTCGGCCCGACGGCGGCTGACCGCATGGCCCGCCAGCAGGAGCGCTACGGCATGGACTTCCCGGGAGTGGCGGGCGACGCCCAGGCGGTGGCGGCGACGGTCGAGCGCTTCGCTGAGGCGGGTGCGACCACGGTGGTCCTCCAGCCGACGGTGGACGACCCGGACCCGGAAGCGTTCGTCCGGGCCGTGGCGACGGAGGTACGCCCCCTGGTCGGCTGAATCTGCACTATCTTGTCCGACATGCCCATTTCGCCATACCTTCGTAGCCTGCGCGAAGTCATCGGCCACCGGATGCTGCTGCTGCCGGGCGTCACCGCGGTGGTCTTCGACGACGCGGGCCGGCTGCTGCTGGGCCGGCGCGCCGACAACGGCACCTGGGCCCTCATCGCGGGCACGATGGACCCGGGCGAGCAGCCGGCGGAGACGGTCGTCCGAGAGGTGTACGAGGAGACGGCCGTCCACGTGGTCCCGGAACGGATCACCAGCGTGCTGACCCAGCCGCCGAACACGTACCCGAACGGCGACGAGACGGAATTCGTCGACATCACGTTCCGCTGCCGGGCGGTCGGGGGCGAGGCCCGGGTGAACGACGACGAGTCGCTGGCGGTGGGCTGGTTCGAGCTGGGCGACCTGCCCCCGATCAACGACCTGAACCGCCGGCGCATCGAATACGCGCTGGCGCCGGGTGCGGACGCTTGGTTCAGCGCCCCGGCCATCCACCAGCCCTGACCTGCGCTGACCGTTTGTCGGCCGGGCCCGACCCGTTTGTTGGCTGCGCCGCGCCGGGCCGCG
>NZ_JBEZGQ010000199.1:0-10957 GCF_040650095.1 Actinoplanes sp. NPDC048791
GGGCCCGACCGGAGCGGTTGCGGGCCCGACCGGAGCGGTTGCGGGCCCGACCGGAGCGGCTGCGGGCGCGACCAGAGCGGACGACTGGCTGCGAATCACGACCGCGACCCCGGCGATCACAGCGAACGCTCCGACGAGGATGCCGGCACCGAGGGTGTTGTCGGGCAGGCCGAGCAGACCACCAAGATCCAGCACGATCGACGCCAGCACCTGCCCCGCCACGAACAGGCCGACCGAGGCGAGGGCGCCCAGCCGCGGGAACAACATGATGGCGCTGGTGATGTACAGCGGGCTCGCGATCCCGCCGGCGAGCTTCCAGGCGTCGACGTCGCCCAGACCGGCGAGGGCCCCGATGCCGCCGGTCAGCGTCGCCGCCAGCGCCAGCAGGCCGGCGGCGATCCCGAGCTGGACCACCGCCGCGCCGTACGGGGTGCCGACCGCGCGAGTCAGCTGAAGGTTCGCGGACGCCTGCACCGCCAGTAGTCCACCGATCAGCAATGCCGAGATGAGCAGGAAGATCATGAACTACCCCCACCACGATACAAGTGGACGCATCGTCCACTACGTTGTCGAGTAGAGTAACCGGACGCGGCGTCCAGTTGATGCCCGGACCGGAAGTGAGGTGGGCCACTTGTCCCTGTCCCCGCAGCTCCCCGAGCGGACCCCGCCCCGGGAGCGAGCCGATGCCGCGCGTAACCGGCAGCGGGTGCTCGACGCCGCCGCGCGTCTGTTCGCGGCCGGGGACCCCCGCACGGTGACCATGGAGGACATCGCCCGCGAGGCCGGGGTCGGCAAGGCCACCCTCTACCGGCGCTATCCGGACCAGGGGGCTGTCGCCGCCGCCCTGCTCGACGAGCACGAACGGGATCTGCAGGAGAAGCTCCTACGTGGAGCTCCGCCATTGGGCCCGGGTGCCCCGCCCGCCGAGCGCCTCGCCGCGTTCTACGCCGCCATGGTCGAGCTGCTCGACCGGCACCTGCCACTCGTGCTCGGGGCTGAGACCGGCGCCGCCCGGTATGGCACCGGCGCGTACGGCTTCTGGCGCGCGCACCTCCGGGTCCTGCTCACCGATGCCGGCGTCGCCGACCCGGAGCCGCTGATCGAACCGCTGCTGGCTCCGCTGGCACCGGACGTGTACCGCTACCAGCGCCACGAACGCGGCCAGGGGCCCGACGAGATCGCCGCCGGCCTGAGCTGGCTGGCGCAGCGCATCCTCAGGTCAGCCTGAGCATGATGACCTGAGGTTCAGGCAGCCGGTTCACCGGCCAGGTAGACCGTCCGCGGGCGGGCCAGGGTCGTGATGTCCCGGGTGGGGTCGCCGTCCACGAGCACGAGGTCGGCGTCGAAGCCCGGGCGGATGCGTCCCTTGCGCTCGCCCAGGCCACAGACCTCCGCGGCGACCGACGTGGCTGCGGCCAGGGCAGCGGCCGGGTCGATGCCGGAGTCCACGTACTCGGCGATGGTGGCGGGCAGGATGCCGTGCGGTTTGGCCGGGCCGATCCCCGCGTCCGAGCCGGCCACGAGGCGCACCCCGGCCCGGTACAGCCGCGCGACCCCGTCCTGCAGGCCGGCCTGGGTGAGACCGGCGCGCTCGGCCATGGCCAGCACGGCCGGCGGCACCACCACGGCGGGATCCGAGCCCAGCGTGGCGCACACCGCGATCCTCGCTTCGGCCAGCGCTGCCGCCAGGTCGTCCTCGACCCGGGTGCCGGTGGCCGTCACGCAGGTGCAGTGCTCGATGCCGTCGACCCCGGCCCGCATCGCCTGCCGGACGGCGGAGGTGGCATGCGCGTGCGCGGTGATCGGCAAGCTGTGGTCGTGAGCTTCCCGTACGGCTGCGGCCAGCTCGTCGTCGGTGAACTGCGGCCTCGTCGTGTCCGTGCCCGGAGTGAACACCCCGCCACTCGCCATGATCTTCACCAGGTCGGCGCCCGCGGCCGCCCGCTCCCGGATCGCGGCACGGATCTCCGCCACGCCGCTGACCTCGCCGCCCAGCGACCAGCAGTGCCCGCCGACGGTGGTCAGCGGTGCGCCCGAGGCCACCACGGCGGGCAGCCCGGCACCCGCCGCGGCCCGCCAGTTCAGTACCGCATCGCGGCGGTCACCCAGGTCCCGGACCGCCGTCACCCCCGCGGCCAGCTGGGCCCGCAACGACACCTCGATGACCCCGGACACCTCGGCATCCGGCCGGTCGGCCAGCCGGTCGAGGGCACCGGGACCGCTGTCCGCGCTCAGGTGGACGTGAGCATCGATCAGCCCCGGCAGCAACGTGCCGTCGGACGCTGCGGAGGCTGTCAGGCCGTCGGGCACCGCATCCGTGCCGAACCGCACCTCGGCGATCCGGCCGCCGGACACGAGCACCACCGCGCCACCGTCGTGCATCCGTTCGCCGTCGAACACCCTCGCCACCCGAACCGCAAGCATGCGAGCTCCCCCCGGACGCGCCCGGCGCGCATCGAACGGGCAGAATGCCACGCCCGGCGGGGTCAGTTCGTCGGCGGCTCCCCCGGCACCGTGAAAAGCGGCTGCCACGGGTCGTCCGGATTGGTCGGGTACTCGGTCGACGGCGCGTCACCCTTCGTCGACCACCGCGCCTGGTACGGCAGCGCGTCGAACACCACCCGGTCCCCCCGGGCGTACACCGTCGCCGGGTCCCACTTGTCGGTCACCCCGGTCACCGCCGGGCTCGGGCGGGGCGCCTTCTCCGACGGGCTCACCGGGCCGATCACCGACCACGGGTTGGGGTTGGAACCGCTCGTCGCCGACGGGTCGAAGCCCTGGTTGACCCACTTCGCCTCGTAGACGACGCCGTGCCAGACCACCTTGTAGCCGCTCACGTACTGGGCGGTGAGCCGCCACACCGGGTACGGACTGGTCTCGGGGTCGTCGACGATCGGCGCCCGGTCCGGGATCGCCACGGAGTCGCGGCCGGACGTGCCCACCGCGCTGCCGGGCAGGCCCGCGAAGACCGACGAGAAGGCCAGTGCCTCCTGGGGTACGCCGCTGCACGTGTTGGAGTGCACGACCACGTTGGTGAAGGTGCCGCGGCACGGGGCGTCGCGGTTCAGCGACCACATGGACACCCGGCCCAGCCCTTTGTCGACGGCGAACGTGGCCAGCCCGCGCGCGTCGTCGACGGTGAACCGCTCGGCGTCCACGTCGTTCTGCCCGATCATCGGGGTGGCCCCGATCCGCGACCACACCTGCGGCGACGTGAGCTGCACACCCAGCCGCAGGTAGAGGTCCGAGAGCTGGCGGTGGGTCGACTCCAGCGCCCGGGTGCTCAGCTCCAGCATGTCCGGCTCGGAGCCCGCCTCAGAACCGAAGTCCATGGTCATCACGTTGACGCCGCGCAGCGAGACGCCGCCCTCCAGCGTCGCGCGTACCGCACCCAGCCCGTCGGCGGTCAGGCCGTCCGGCGCCACCGGCAGGGTCAGCCACACCGCCAGCGGCTTGCCAGCCGAGGCCCGTTCAGCCTGCAACGTCGCCAGGGCGAGCGCACGCCGCTGCAAGGACGCCTGGTCCGCTACCGCCGTACCCTCGATGTCCAGGTCCAGAGTCTGCACGTCGTAGCGACGCACGAGCTGCCGGTAGGCAGCGGTCAGCCGGGCCTGGTCGGTGCAGGCCACCGCGAGCTCGGTGTTGGTCAGGCCGCCCACGCTGAGCAGGATGTTGCCGCCGGCCGAGCGTAGCTGGCTGATCCGGCGGTCCAGCTCCAGCGAGGCCGCCGCCTCGTCCGGGGTGTAGGCGCCGCCCCAGCTGGGCGCGCAGCCGTCCTTGGGGTCGGCCACCACGAAGGCCAGGGCCACGTCGTTGGCCGGGTTGGCCGCCGGATCCTGGAACTCGAACGTCGGGGTCAGGGTGACGTCAACATAAGGTACGGCCCACGACTTCGCGGTCGGGCCGGCCGCGTCCCGCAGGTGCAGCACCGCGACCGTGCCGCCGGCCCCCAGCCCGGCCAGCACCAGCACTAGGAAGCCGAGCCGCAGCCAGGACAGGCGCTCGGCCGGAGCCTCCGGTTCCTGCCAGTCCGGGTCGGCGAGCGGGTCGTCCTCCGGCCGCACGGACAGCGGGACGGCGCGGTCGGTGAGCATGGGCGGCCTCTCGATCGTGGGGCGTCGGGGCGGACCCCTCCAGCTCTCGGATCGGCAGATTCCCCGGCAACTGAAGGCCGGGGCGGGCAAAACCTTTAAGAACGGCTCCGGGAACGCCGATGGGAGGTCGAACGGGCGCGACAGGTCCGCCGATGGCCGGTGCCGTACGACAGTGAAGGGCGACCCGATGCAGCGCAACCCGGTGGACCAGCGCCGTCCGGACGCCCCGCGCCAGTGGGGCGCCGACCGGCGGTCGGCGCCGCATCCGCTGGTGCCGCCCGCGATCTCCGAGGGCCGCATCGCCCGCGGCCGGCTCGCGATCGTGCTGACCATCACCGTCTGGGCCTGCTACCTCATCGGTACGGTGATCCAGCAGTTCATCGCCGGACGGGCGAGCACCGCGCGGCTGGCCATCGAGGCGATCGTCTACATGATCGTGGTGACCGGGCTGGCCGCCTCCGCGACGGCGTACCTGATCACCCGGATCGGCTACTTCTACCGCACCCGGGCCCACCACCGGGCGCCGCGCATCGTCCTGGACAACTTCCTGCAGGGGACGACGCCGTCGGTGACGGTCATCGTGCCCTCGTACCAGGAGGACGAGCGGGTCATCCGCACCACGCTGCTCTCCGCGGCGCTGCAGGAGTATCCCGGTCTGCGGGTCGTGCTGCTGATCGACGACCCGCAGCAACCCCGGACCCGCGCGGCCCGCGACCTGCTCCTGGCCGCCCGCGCGCTGCCGGGCGCGCTCGAGGCCGAGCTCAGCGTCCCGTACGGCCGGGTGCAGGCGGCGCACGAGCGGTTCGAGGAAGCCCTCGCCGAGCGTGACGAGCGCGCCGCCACGACCGAGGACATGCGTGATCTGGCCGCCGAGTACCGCTTCGCCGCGGGCTGGCTCATCGGGCTGGGCCGGCGGCAGGACATGGTCGACCACACCGACGTCTTCTTCGTCGAGCACATCCTCAACGCGCTGGCCGAGGACCTCGGCACGATCGCCGAGGCGCTGGGCTCCGGCGCCGACGAGGAGGCGGCCCTGCCGGTGGAACGGCTGACCCAGCTGTACCGGCGGCTGCTGGCCATCTTCGACGCCTCGGTGACGAGCTTCGAGCGCAAGCGGTACGTCTCGCTGTCGAGCGAGGCGAACAAGGCGATGAACCTCAACAGCTACATCGGGCTGATGGGCGGCGGCTACCAGGAGGTGAGCACCCCGCTCGGGGTGGCGCTGGTGCCGGCCGGGCCGGGGCAGGCCGAGCTGGTCGTACCCGACCCGGACTACGTGCTGACCCTGGACGCCGACAGCGTGCTGCTCCCGGAATACTGCCTGCGGCTGGTGCACCTGATGGAGCAGGGCGCGCACGAGCGGGACGCGGTGGCGCAGACGCCGTACAGCGCGTTCCCGGGCTCGGCGACCCGGATCGAGCGCATGTCCGGTGCCACCACTGACATCCAGCACATCGTGCACCAGGGCATGACGCACTACGACGCGACGTTCTGGGTGGGCGCCAACGCGGTGCTGCGCAAGAAGGCGCTGGACGACATCCGCGAGGTCGCCTACGAGGGCGACTGGGAGATCAGCCGCTACATCCAGGACCGGACGGTCATCGAGGACACCGAGTCCACAATCGACCTCGGGGTGCACGGCTGGACGCTCTACAACTACCCGGAACGGATGGCGTACAGCGCCACACCGCCGGACTTCGGCTCACTGTGCATCCAGCGTCAGCGCTGGGCCAACGGCGGCCTGCTGATCCTGTCCCGGCTCAAGGACCAGTTCCGGGCGCGGGCGGCGCGGGGCAAGAAGAACCGCTTCGGTGAACTGTTCCTTCGGGTGAACTACATGGCCTCCATCTTCTGGAGTTCCGTGTGCCTGGTGGTCATGCTGGCGTACCCGTTCAACGCCGACCTGCTCAACCCGATCCTGCTGCTGGTGTCGGTGCCGTACTTCCTGATGATGAGCGCGGACCTGAAAGCCTGTGGTTACAAGCGGCTGGACGTGCTGCGGGTCTACGGCTTCAACCTGATCCTGTTGCCGGTCAACCTCTCCGGCAGCTTCGCCTCGATCCTGCAACTGCTGACCGGGGAGAAGAGCGCCTTCAAACGTACGCCGAAAGTGCGCAACCGGACGACCGCAGCGACCACGTACCTGATCGCGCCGTTGGCTCTGATCGCCCTGTGCGCGTGGACCGCTGTGCGTGACGTGCAGCTGCACCAGTGGGACAACCTGGTCTTCGCGGGGCTCAACCTGGTGCTGGCCACGTACGCGATGGTGGCGTTCGTCGGGGTCGGCAACACCGTCGTGGACCTGGTCACGCACTTGCGCAACTGGCTGTACCGGCCGGTGCAGCCCAAGCGTTCCCGTAGTGCCGGCAAGCAGCCGACGCCGGCCACCCACTCGGAGGGCCGGGCGATGGCGGCGACCGGTGCGATCGGAGACTGGGCCTCGGTGCTGCACTACCGTTCCGACAAGGGCTCGTCGGGTCTGGTGGCGGTCCGGTCGGCTCAGGCGCCGGTCGGGGGCCGGTCCCGGCGTGGGCCGCAGGACGCCCAGCCGCGGTCGAACTCGTTCGAGGAGTTCACGTTCTTCACGGTCTTCCAGCCGATCTTCGAGCTGAAGTCGGGGACGGTGGTGGGTTACGAGGCTCTCACCCGATTCGCCGACGGCACCCGGCCGGAACGCGGCCTGGCGGCGGCGCAGGCGCAAGGGGTGCACATCGACCTGGACGCGGCGCTGATCCGGGCGGCGTTGGCCTCGGCGAACGCTCTGCCGGAGGACACGTGGCTGGCGGTCAACGTCTCCGGTGATCTGCTTCGGCGGCCTCGGGAGTTGGAACCGTTGCTGGCGGAGAGCGCGCGGCCGCTGATCCTGGAGATCTCCGATGCCGAGGGTGCTGATTTGGACAACCTGCCGGCGGGGGTTCGGATCGCGGTCGATGATGCCGGGGCGGGCTACGACACTCTGGCGCGGATGGAGTCGTTGAAGCCGGGCTTCCTCAAGTTGGGGCGAGCATCCTTGGCCGGGGTTGAGGCTGAGGGGGCCCGCCGTGCCTCGATCCGGTCGCTGGTGGAGTTTGCCGGCGAGCACAACTGCACGGTCATCGCCGAGGGGATCGAGTCGGCTCAGCAGCGGGATGCGCTGGTTGAGTGTGGGGTTCCACTTGGGCAGGGGTTCTATCTGGGGCGGCCGGTTCCGGTGGAGCGGGCGCTGGCTGACGCTGCCAGCCGCTGATCGTCTGGGCGTCAGCTTCGCGCCGCTACCCGCCGAGCCGCCGCGCGTGGCGTCAGCTCTCGGCGCCCACGCGCCGCCTGCTGCGCCGCTTGGTGAGATACGGCAGCGCGAACAGGTACAGGCCGGAGAACAGCAGCAGCGCGAGCGGGAGCAGCGGCACGTAGGACACCCACACCACCGGGTCCTCCTGCGCGAGGGCGACGAAAGTGACGATGACCGTCACCGTGAAGGCGATGGCGAGCCAGCGGTGGAACTGCCGGATCCACTTGTTCATGGGGACCTCCTCCTGAAGTGGCTGACCCCGACTTGCGACGGACCGCCGCGATGGGATCTCACGACGGTCACGCTATTTGTGGTGCGGTGGCGGCCGCTTCTCGATTCCTGACCGGTTCCGGCGCGCACCACCCACGCCGGGCGCTGAGCACCCGGCGTGGGTTCACCTGATCAGGCTGACCGCAGGACGATGTTGCCGAACTGCGAGGTCTCCTGGTCCACCCCGATGACGCCGCGCCGGTCGATGCCGATGACCGTGATCGCGATGTCACTGGCCGGCTCGGGGAACAGCGTGGTCTGTCCCTTGCGCCAGCGGAACGGCACCGCGAAACTCTGCGGGTCTGTCCTTGTGTAACCCGTGACGTCGCCGCGCTCGTTGATGTCGAAGGCCGCGCCCGTGTGCCCGGGCAGGCCGATGTCGAGCATCCGGCCGGCCCGCCAGACAACCGGCCGTGAGTCACTGGTGCCGAAGATGGCGGCGCCGGTGACCATCCCGGCCTGATTGAGGTCCGCGACCCGGCCGGCGGTGGCGCCCGTACCGGTGAGCAGGTCGGTCATCCGGCCGCGCTGCCAGAGGAACGGGTGGTCGCCGGCCGATCCGGCGACCGCGCTGGTGCCGGCGACCTGACCCCGGTCGTTGATCGCCGTCGGCGTGCTGCTTTCTCCGCCCAGGGTGCCCAGCTCGGTCATCCGGCCCTGCTGCCACAGCACCGCCCGCTCGGTGGAGACGCCGGGCGTGGTGAGGACACCGATGACCTGACCCCGGTTGTTGATTCCGACGGCCCGGCTGTCCATTCCCTTGGGAGTCGTCAGCATCGTCATCCGCCCACGTGCCCACACGAAGGCGCGGGAGGCATCGTTGCTGTCGGTCGCGGTGCCCGCGACCTGGTCACGCTCGTTGATGAAGGTCGCCCCGAACGAGGCCCCGGCGGGCCGCTTCAGATAGCTGACGGACCGGCCGCCGCGCCACAGGAACAGTCCCGCCTCGACGCCTCCGACGATGTGCCGTTTCTCGTTGATGTCGCCGGCCGTGGCGCCCTTGACGGGCAGGGCGGTCGGGGTACGCCGGCCCTGCCACCACACCACGGCCCGATAGTTGTCGGCGGCGTCGACGCTGGCGCCGATGATGTCGCCCCGCTCGTTCATGGCTTTGGCGAACGACCCCTGGCCACCCAGCGAGTGCAACTGGACCAGCCGTCCCGTGCCGGCGGCAGGTGGCGCGGCCGCGGTCGCCATGGACGGGACTGCAGCGGCGGTCAGCACCACGGTGCCGGCGGTCAGGATGAGACTCATTCTTCGGATCGGATACAAGGTGTCGGCTCCTCGGTCAATGGCCATGTCACCTTGTTCGTCACCGGCGGCGGCGGTTTCGTTCACGGAACGCTCTGTCGCCTCGCCGACTCACCGGAACGGCCTCCGAGTCGGTCCAGCCCCGCCGATCAGAGGTCGTAGCCGCCGGAGACCTCGATGTTCTGCGCCGTGATCCAGCGACCGTCCTCGCCGAGCAGGGTCGCGATCACCATGGCGATGTCGTCGGGCTCGCCGATGCGACCGAGAGCGGTCTTGGCCGCGAGAGCCGGGATGACCTCGGGGTACGCCTCGAAGGCGGCGACGCCGGAGGAGTCGGAGAGCCGGGTCCGCGTCGGGCCGGGTGAGACGGCGTTGACCCGGATGCCCCGCGGCGCGAATTCCTTGGCCAGGTAACGGGTCAGCACGTTCAGGCCGCCCTTCATCGTGGCGTACGCGGAGAAGCCGGCATCCACCAGTCCGGTCGGCAGCGCCGAGTTGCTGCTCACGTTGACGACAGCTCCGCCATCGGTCAGCAGCGGCAGCAACGTCTGGGTCATGAAGTACGGGCCCTTCAGCAGTACCCGCATGAACTTGTCGAACAGTTCCTCGGTGGTGTCCTCGAACATGGACATCCCGCCGAACCCGGCGTTGTTGACCAGATAGTCGAACGTGTCCCGCTGCCAGGTGTCGCGCAGGGCCGCCACGACCTGCTCACGGAACGCCGGGAACGTCTCACTACGGCCGATGTCGAGCCGCAGGGCGACGGCGGTGCCGCCTTCCTTCTCGACGGCGGCGACCGTGTCCCGCGCGCCGGCCTCGTTGCTGCTGTAGGTGAGGATGACGTCCGTACCCCGCTTGGCCAGCTGGACCGCTGTGCTCTGCCCGATGCCCGAGCTGGCACCGATGACGATGGCGACCTTCATGCCGTTTCCACCTGTTCATTCGTGGAGCCTTGTTCGACTCACCGCGATCTCGATGGATCAATTACACCGCCATGAACAGGTATAACAGTAGAGCGATGCTCCCGTACTCTTGCCTGATCCTCTCCTTGTGAGGAGTGCGGCCGGGATGCTCTAATCGATGCGTGCCCCTCGAAGAACTGCGCGCCCTGCTGGCCCGCCATGCCCGCGAAGACGGGACCACCCCCATCGACGGCGTCCTGATCGGCCGGGCCGAGCAGGCGTTCCAGTCGTCGACATCGATGTCCGGCATGGTGCTGGCCCTGGTCGCCCAGGGCGCGAAAATGCTCGCGCTGGGCGACCGGGTGTACGAGTACCGCGCCGGGCAGTACCTGGTCGCCTCGGTCGACCTGCCGGTCACCGGCTACTACACCGAGGCCAGCCCCGAACGGCCGGCGCTCGGCTTCGGTCTCGTCCTGCAGCCGTCGGCGATCGCGCAGCTGCTGCTCGACGCGCCGCCCGGGGACCTGCCCCGGGCCCCTGGCGGCGGCACCCCGTCCGCGATGGCCGTCAGCGACGCACCGCCCGAGCTCGTCGATGCGGCCATCCGCATGCTGCGTCTGCTCGACCGGCCCCGCGACATCCCGGTGCTGGCCCCGCTGATCGCCCGGGAGATCCTGTGGCGGCTCATCACCGGCGAGCAGGGCGCCACGGTACGCCAGCTGGGCCTGGCCGACAGCAGCCTGGCCCACGTGGCCCGCGCGGTGCGGTGGATCCGCGACAACTACCGCGAGTCGTTCCGGGTGCAGGACGTGGCGCGGATGTCCGGCATGAGCGTGTCGGCGTTCTACCGCAATTTCCAGGCGGTCACGGCGATGAGCCCGATCCAGTTCCAGAAGCAGGTCCGGCTCCAGCAGGCCCGGCTGCTGCTGGCCACGCAGCCGGGCGACGTCACGGCGGTCAGCCACCAGGTGGGCTACGACAGCCCGTCGCAGTTCAGCCGCGAGTATCGGCGTCAGTTCGGCGCGCCACCGAGCCAGGACGCTGCCCGCCTGCGCGATTCCACACAGTCTCCCGAGCTGTCCACGCCCTGACTCATCCGTCCCGGCCCGCCCGGCCGGGTCCCTCCGCCCGGGCGACCCCCGCCCGGCCGACCACCGCACAGCCGACCCCCG
>NZ_JBEZGQ010000200.1:0-10956 GCF_040650095.1 Actinoplanes sp. NPDC048791
ACCCGACCGCCTCGGGCAGCGGCACGGCCTGGCCGGCGGGGACGACGGTGAACTCGGCGGCGGTGCCGGTCGGGCGCCCGGCCGTGGCCATGTAGAGCCAGACCCGCTGGCCGACCCGGCTCTCATCGACGCCCGCGCCGACCGCCTCGATCACTCCGGCGCCGTCCAGATGCGGCGTGACCTCGGGGAACTGCAGAGAGTTGGTGGCGCCCGAGCGGGTCTTCCAGTCGGTGGGGTTGACCCCGGACACGGTGACCCGGACGCGGACCTCGCCCGGGCCGGGGGTGGGCAGGTCGCGCTCGGCGAGCTGAAGAACGTCGGGATCGCCGGTGGTGCCGTACACGATGGCCTTCATGCCGTGATTCTCCCAGGCCCGGCGGTCCGGATGCCCGTCAGAACGACGTCCAGGTAGCGCCGCGTCAGCGGGGCGCGCTCGTCCGGGGTGGCGTGCACGGTGGCGGCGAAGACGACGCCGCACATCAGGCGGACGACGTCGGCATGGGTGACGCCGGGGCTGACGACGCCCGCGGCCTGGGCGCGGTCGAGCAGGTGGCCGGTCGCCGTGGTCAGGCGGGTGACCAGTTCGGTGGTCTCCGGCAGGGCGTGAGTGGTGGCGGCGAAGACCGGCTGGATGGAGGCGTCCCGCAGCTGGGCATCGATGCCGGCGAGCAGGAAGCCGGCGAACGCCTCCCACGCGTCGTCGGCGGCGGCGCGGTCGGCCCGGACGACGAGCTCCTCGAGCCCGGGACGGGCGATCGTCTCGAGCAGGGCCTCCGGGGTCGGGAAGTGGCGGTAGACGGTCGCCACCCCGATCGACGCCGCGCGGGCGACGTCGTTGAGCCGCAGGGACTCGCCGTCGTCGACGAAGCGCCGGGCCGTGTCGACGATGTGCTGCCAGTTGCGGGCCGCGTCCTTGCGGATCCGGGACCATCACCAGGGGCGAGATCGACGTGGCGGGCCGGCCCCGCACGTACACGCTGGTCACTCCGCCCGGCGACGACCACGACCGCCTGCTCCTCGTCTTCCACGGCTCCACGCAGAACGCCGGTGTGTTCCGCTCCTTCACCGGCACCGCGTTCGACCACGTGGGCGGGGCCGCCGTCGCGTACCTCGACGGTTTCCGGGGCAACTGGAACGACTCCCGCAAGGCCAGCCGCTTCCCGGCCCGGGTGCAGAACATCGACGACGTGGCGTTCGCCGAGGCAGCCGTCAAACAGCTCGGCGACGGCCGCCCGGTGTACGCGGCGGGATTCTCCAACGGCGGCGGCATGGTGATCCGGCTCCTGCACGAGCGTCCCGACCTGCTCGACGGCGGCGCCGTCATCGCGGCCCAGCAGCCCGCCCCGGACAACTTCGTGCTGCCCGGCCTGCCGGTGGTGCCCAAGCCGGTGCTGCTCTTCCACGGCACCAAGGACCGGATCGTGCCGTACGGCGGCGGGCAGATGGCCGCCTGGGCCCGGTTCGCTTTCAAGGTCGGCGGCACGATGCTGTCCGCGCCGGACACCGCCGCGTACTTCGCCGCGCGCAACGGCATCACCGCCGCGCCGGTCACCGTCGACCTGCCGCCCCGGGCCGGGGAGCCGGGCCGGACCTCGGTGAGCCGGACCGACTACCGCGAGGACGGGCACGCCCCGGTCACCCTCTACACCGTCCACGGCGGCGGGCACACCATTCCCGGCGCTACGCCGTCGCCGAGGCTGATGGGCCGGACCGCCGCGGACGTGTACGCAACCGAGGCGATCGCGGAGTTCTTCGCGCTCAGCCCATCCGGGCGCCGAAGGCCTTGAGCGAGACCGTTCCCGGCGGCAAATGACTGGACATGAACCCCGCTCGACGTTCTACCGTCGGCCCATGACCGCGATCACGGGCCACCGCCGAACGTTCTTTCACCTGCTGGTGAGCACTTTGCTGGTGTCGGTGGTGAACTACACCGTCTGGTTCGCGGTGACCTTCTGGGTGTATCTGCAGACCCGCTCGGTCTTCGCCACGGGCCTGGTCGCCGCCGTGTTCCTCGTGCTCACCGCGCTGACCGGGATCTGGTTCGGCAGCCTGGTCGACCACCACGCGAAGAAGACGATGATGCAGGTCTCCGCGGCCGTCTCGCTCCTGCTGTACGCGGCCGCGTTCACCCTGTACCTCGTCACGCCCCCGGCCTCGTTCACCGATGCGGGCAGCGTCACGCTGTGGGCGTTCGTCCTGCTGCTCATGGTGGGTGTCATCGCCGGCAGCATCCGGACGATCGCGCTGCCGACGCTGGTGACCGTGCTGATCGACGAGGACGCCCGGGACCGGGCCAACGGGCTCGTCGGCACGACGTCGGGCACCTCGTTCCTGGTCACCTCGGTGATCAGCGGCATCCTGGTCGGGATCGACGGCATGTTCTGGGTGCTCGCGCCGGCCCTGGTGGTCCTGGCCCTCGCCCTGGTCCACCTCGCGGTGGTGCCGGTGCCCGCCCCGGCGGTGGAGGTGCCCGCCGGCGAGGAACGCCGCGTCGACCTGCGCGGGACGATCCGCGTGGTGGCCGAGGTGCCCGGGCTGACCGCGCTGATCCTGTTCTCCGCGTTCAACAACCTGCTCGGCGGCGTCTTCATGGCGTTGCTGGACGCGTACGGGCTGTCGCTCGTCTCGGTGCAGGCGTGGGGGCTGTTGTGGGGTGTGCTGAGCACCGGGTTCATCGTGGGTGGGCTGCTCATCGCGCGTACCGGGCTGAGTCGTAACCCGGTCCGGTTGCTGCTGCTGGTCAACGTCGCCCTGTGGACCGTGACGCTGCTGTTCCCGCTGCGCTCGTCGGTCTGGCTGATGGCGGCCGGTCTGTACGTCTACATGCTGGCCGTACCGTTCGCCGAGGCGGCCGAGCAGACCATCCTGCAGAAGGTGGTGCCGTACGAGCGGCAGGGCCGGGTCTTCGGCTTCGCGCAGAGCGTGGAGCAGGCCGCGTCCCCGCTGACCGCGTTCCTCATCGCGCCGGTGGCCCAGTTCGTGGTCATCCCGTTCATGACCGACGGCGCCGGGGCCCGGACGATCGGCGGCTGGTTCGGCACGGGCGCGGACCGTGGGCTCGCGCTGGTGTTCGTGCTGACCGGGGTGATCGGCCTGATCGCCACCGTGGTGGCGCTGAACAGCCGGCCGTACCGTCGGCTCAGCGCCCGGTACGCGCAGGAACCGGCGCCCGCGCCGCCCGAGACTGCCGTGACCGGGTGAGTGGCCCGGCTCAGTCCAGCAGTCCGACGCGGTGGGCGAACAGCGCTGCCTGCACTCTGTTGTCGCAGGTCAGCTTGAGCAGGATCCGGCTGACGTGAGTCTTGACGGTGCTCTCGGAGATGACGAGACGCTCGCTGATGCCGGTGTTGGACAATCCCTGAGCCAGCAATCTCAGCACCTCACGCTCGCGGTCGCTGAGCTCCGCCAGGCGGGCCGAAGCCTCTTGGCCCGGCGGGGCGGGACGCAGTTGCCGGAGCTGGGTGACAGCCCGGCGGGTCACCGGTGGGGACAGGAACATCTCGCCGGCCGCAACCGCCCGCAGCGCCGGGGCCAGCTCGTCCGCGGCCGAGCTCTTGAGGATGAAGCCGGCCGCGCCGCCCGCGATCGCCTCGTCGATGTAGTCGACCTCACCGAACGTCGTCAGCATGAGGACCGCGGCCTTCGAGCTGCGGGAGATCTCCCGCAGCGCCGCCAAGCCGTCCAGCGCGGGCATCTTGATGTCCAGCAGGACGACGTCCGGGCGGTGCCGGATCGTCAGGTCCCGGGCCTGGACGCCGTCGGTGGCCTCGGCCACGACCTCGACGCCGGGGATGCCGCCGAGGACCAGGCGGATGCCGCCGCGGGTCAGCTCGTCGTCGTCGGCGATCACGACGCGCAGCTGTGGCTGGTCAATCGACATCGTCGAGCGTCTCCTTCGAGATGAGGGCTCCCGCTCGGAAGCAGAAACGGTATCCCTCGCCGTCCTGGTGTCGCAGCGCGGGCGCGGCCCGGTACACCTGGCAGTCGGCGCCGGGCGGCGCCGGGCTGACGGCTGAGCCCGGGCCGGGCTGGGCGGTCCGGTCCGGCAACTTTTGCCGTACGGCCGTTGCCGCGTCGCCGATCCGCAGCTCGTCATACGTCGCCCGGCTGACGCTCTGTTGCCGTAGACCGATCCACAGGCCGCCGGCGCACAACGCGACCACCAGCACCACGGTGAGGACGGCCGCCGCGGTCCAGACCCGGCGGCGCTGGTCGACGCGCCGCAGATCCTCGCCGAACTCCTCGGCCGGCGTCGCTTTCACTCTGCGGGCTTCCACCGTCGCCGGGCCGGTGCCGGCCAGCGGGAGCGTGGCGGCGATCCGGAACCCGCCGCCCGGTTCGGCACCGTGGTACAGGACGCCGCCGGCGATCCGCACGCGCTCGGCCAGGCCGTACAGGCCCTGACCGCTGGTGGCGCCGTGGTGGGGGCGGCCCGGGCCGTTGACGACCTCCAGGATCAGCGCGTCGTCCTCGAACCGGACGGCCGCCCGGATGGTGCTGCCGTGGGCGTGCCGCAGGGCGTTGGTGATGCCCTCCTGCAGCGTGCGGTACGCCGCCTGATCGATCATGGCCGAGACGGGGACGGCCTCACCCGAGCGGTCGAACTCGATGTGCGCGCCGGCCGCCCGGGCGTCGGTGACGAGCTTCTCGACGTCGGCGAGGGTGGCGCGCTGCCGGGGCTCGTCCTCGGGGGACTCCTCGCGCAGCACCGCGAGGATGTCCCGCAGCTCGTCCATCGCGGAGGTGGCCGTGGCGTGCAGCAACCGCACCGTCTCCGCGGACGGTTCCGGTGCGGAGCGCAGAGCACCGGTGTAGAGCGATATCAGCGTCAGCCGGTGGCCCAGGGAGTCGTGCATCTCCCGGGCGATCCGGGTCGCCTCGCGGACCCGGGCCCGCTCGGCGTCGATCTGCTGCTGCTCGCTGAGATGCACGGTCCGCTCATGCATGAGCGTGAGGATTCGCCGGCGCTGCGCGGAGAGCCGGGCCAGCGTCGCCGGGAACACGATGACGACGATGAACAGGCCGGCCGTGAACAGCACCTGGGCCAGGCTGAACGCGCGCAGCTCGAACCAGCTCCCGCCGAGCTGGCAGGCGAGCACCGCGGTGAGAGTGGCCGCCAGACGCCCCGCGCCGCGGATCCGGTAGCCGGCGGAGTAGCCGAGCGCGAAGAGCAACACCATGTCGGACCGGCCGGCCACGCTCCCGACAGCCGCCGAGACGACCAGGACAGCCCCGGGGAACCGGCGGCGCCCGACGACCAGGGCGGCGTCGAGCACGGCGTAACCGGCCAGCTGCGCGGGCGGGACGTCCCGGAGCAACGACAGACCAGCCGTCACGCCCGGCAGCGCGACGGCCAGCACGATCTCGTACGCGACCCGGCCCGGCCCGGCCGCCCGTACCGTTGCCCACCACGACGCCGCCGCCGCCGCTGCCGGATGCCTCATGCGCCGTCGATCCTGATCTGTTTCTTCTCGGTGAGCTTGCCGCCGGCGAAACAGAACCGGAAGAGCGGACGGTTCTTGCTCTCGGTCAGCGGCTTGAGCGCGTAGTAGGCGCAGGTGGCGCCGGCGGGCTTGCCCTGCCGGGTGGGATCGTCGCCGTAGATGGTCTCCTCGTCGTCCTCCAGCGCTGTCGGCAGCGCGTCCCGCACCGCGGTCTCCCCGGCCCCGACCTGCTGCGCGTCGAACTGCTGCTGCGTGATGGACGACCTACTGATCTTCCGTCCCGCATCCAGGGCCTGATAGCCGAACCAGCCGCCGACACCGCACACCAGCACCACCACGCCGGCGATGATCAGAAGGACCTTGCGCATGTCTGTCTCCTCGTTCCGTCGGATGGCTCCAGGATTCCGAGAAGGCGACCACGGTTCGACGGCCCATCGAATGATCTTCGATCGCCGTCGATGGTACGAAAGTGCCACTACGGACTCTGCGCGCCCCGGGCCAGCACGAGCAGTCCGACCATCGACAGGACGGCCCCGCCGACCATGAGCAGGGCCATCGGCACCGCCGTGTGTTCGCCGCCGAGCCCGGCGATCGGGGCGATGGTTCCGGCGGCGACCCACTGGACGAAGCCGAGGACCGCTGAGCCCGTACCCGGATGCTCCGGCACCTCGGCCGAAGCCAGGGCACCGCCGTTGGCGATCATCAGGCCCTGGGCCGTCATCAGCACGAAGAAGCAGCCGACCGCGAGCAGCAGCGGCGTACCGAACCAGATCGCGCCGACCAGCATCACGACGCCGGCCGCGAGGGCGGCCACCTGCCCGACGAGGATGACCTTACGGGTGGCGACCCGGCCGGCCAGCCGGGCGGCGACCAGCGCGGCGACGGTCATCCCGGCGGCATTGGCCGCGAAGTCGGCCGAGTACGCGATCGGCGACATCCCGTTCATCGACTGCAGCACGAACGCCGACGTGGCCACGTACGCGAACAACGCCGCCATGGCCGAGCCGGTGACCAGCAGGTAGCCGACGTAGCGACGGTTGGCCAGCACCTGGCGCCCGGCGACCGCGAAGGCGCGCAGACCGCCGCTGTGCCGCTGGTCCGGCGGCAGCGACTCCGGCACGGCGACCAGCACCGCGACCAGCATCGCCAGGCTCAGCGCCGCCACGGTCCAGAACGACACCCGCCAGTGCGACAGCTGCAGGATGACCGCGCCGAGCAGCGGCCCGGCGATCGGCGCGACACCACCGACGCCGGCGACGACGTTCAGCACCCGGACGAGGCGGGCGCCGGTCGCCAGATCCACGATGATCGCCCGGCCGATCACCATCGCCCAGCCGCCGGCGAAGCCCTGCACCAGCCGCGCCAGCATCATGACCCCGATGGACGGGGTCAACGCGCACACGATCGAGGCGACGGTCATCACCACCAGAGCGACCAGCAGCGGCCGGCGCCGGCCCCGCTGATCCGACACCGGCCCACCGATCAGCTGGCCCAGGGCCATGCCGACGAAGAACGTGGTCAGGGTCAGCTGGACCTGCGTCGCCGAGGCGGACAGCTCATCGGCCACCTGCGGGAACGCGGGCACGTACATGTCGGTGGCCAGCGGCGCGATCGCGGTCAGGAAGATCACCGTGCCGACCAGCCCGGCGGTGAGCGCGGACCGGCGGCGGGCGACGGGCTGATCGGGTACGGAGGTCAGTGAAAGCACCCGGCCAGCACACCCCGATCGGCCGCGGCGAGGAAGTCACGGCTGAGGGGTGTATTGACAGTGCATCCCAGCCAGGTGCCCCAGCTCGTACCGTCGGATTCCACATTCAGCGTGGAGTAATGGCGAGAGGTGACACCGTGCGAACAATCATCCGGCTCACCGCCGCTTCACTGGCCGTCGCGCTCGGACTTGCGGCCTGCGCTCCGGCCGCCGAGCCGGCCTCCCGAGCCACCGTTCCCGGCAATCCCCGCCAGGGCATCGGCTCTGTGGTCCGCTTTACCGCGGGCACCTACTCGGTCGACGTCACCATCGGCGCCGACAGCCCCGCCGTCCGGGACTTCCTCAGCATGCTGCCGATGCGGCTGCCGTTCGAAGACCTCAGCGGCCGGGAGAAGATCTCCTATCTCCCCCGCAAACTCGATACCGAAGGCTCCCCCGGCTCCGACCCGGAGGACGGCGATCTCATCTACTTCGTGCCCTGGGGCAATCTCGGCTTCTACTACAACGCCGACGGCATCGGATACTCCGACGCCACCATCCACCTCGGCAAGTACAACGCCACCGCCGCACAGCTCGAGCAACTCGAAAACGGACCGGTCACGGTGGCCCTCGTCGACTGACGGACTCCGGCTTGGACATTGGCGCAAGTCGATATATTGTGGGAGCGCTCCCAGGTCTGTGTCCTCCACTCTGCTCGAGGAGCCGATATGTCGCGACGACTCGTTCTGGTCCTGTCCGCGCTCCTGCTGACCTCGGTGTCGGTGCCGGGCATCGCCGCGGCCGGCCCGTCCCACACCCGGGCGGCGCCCCTCGCCGAGCTGACCGTGGTGTCCGAACAGGTGGCTTCCGGCCTGCGACGCCCCATCGCGATCACCGGGCTGCCGGACGGCCGGATGCTGATCGCGGAGAAGGACGGCACCGTCCGCTCCTACCACCCCGACACGGGCCTGGCCGCCGAACCGGTGCTCGACCTGACCGCCCGGATCGACACGTCGGACAACGAGCGCGGCCTGCTCGGCATCACGCCAGCGCCGAACTTCGCGCGGACCGGGATCCTCTACGTCGCCTACACGAGCCTGCCGGCCGGCACGCTGACCCTGGCCCGGGTGCCCCTCAGCGCCCCGGAGCGGCTCCAGGTGCTGCTCACCCAGGAGCACTCCGAGTACGGCAACCACAACGGCGGCCAGGTGGCGTTCGGCCGCGAGGGCTACCTCTACTGGTCGCTCGGCGACGGCGGGCACGCGAACGACCCGTTCAAGGCCGGTCAGAATCTCGGCACGCTGCTCGGCAAGATCGTGCGGATCGACGTCAACCGCGCCTGCGGGGCGAAGCCCTACTGCGTGCCCTTCGACAACCCGTTCGTCCGTACGGCCGGCGCGCGGCCCGAGATCTGGCTCTACGGGCTGCGCAACCCGTGGCGGTTCTCCATCGACCCGGCCGACAACTCGCTGTGGATCGGTGACGTCGGCCAGGGCCTGGTCGAGGAGATCGACCACATCCGCCCGTCGCAGCGCGGCGCCAACCTCGGCTGGTCCTGCCGGGAGGGCACCCCGGTGTTCGACCCGCAGCAGTGCACGCCGGGCGGGAAGTACACCGACCCGGTCTTCGAGTACGAACACTTCATGACGGAGAGCTGCTCGGTGACCGGCGGCGTGGTGTACCGAGGGTCGCGCACCCCCGAGGCCCGGGGCACCTACATCGCGAGCGACTATTGCTCGACCCTCGCGTTCGCCGTGCGTCCCAAGCCCGGGGGCGGCTACGAGTCCGCCACGATCGGCCGCTTCCCCACCCAGCCGACCGCGTTCGGCACCGACGTGCAGGGCGAGCTGTACGTGCTCAGCGACCTCCCGGGATGGCTGCACCGGGTGCACTTCGAGCGCGTCCAGCCACCCTCGAGCGTTGCGGTGGCGAACCGCTGACTCAGGCGGGAGCGGGTGACGCGGTGGCTGATTCCTCGGTCACCGCGTCCGCCGCGCGGGGGATCAGGCCGGCCAGCACCACCATGACCACGGACACCAGCAGCATGGCGATGAAGATGCGGTGCACCGCGTCGGTGAGCCGGGCCGGGTCGACGGCGCCGCGGCCGACCACCGCGTTGGCCATCGCGCCGAAGACCGCGACGCCCAGGGCGCTGCCCAGCGAGCGGAGGAAGATGTTGTTCGCGGTCACCACGCCGCGTTCGGTCCAGCCGACGCTGGACTGGGCGGCGATCAGCGTGGGCGCCGCGGTCAGGCCCATGCCCAGGCCGATGACCAGGCAGTAGGCGCCCACCTCGTAGACCGAGGACCGCTGGTCGAGCAGCAGCAGCAACGCGACCCCGCCGACCACCAGCGACGAGCCGATCAGGGCGCAGCCGCGGAAGCCGACCCGCAGGTACACCTTCCCGGCCTGGCTGGCGGAGATCGGCCAGCCGATGGTGAGCGCGCCCAGGGCGAGACCGGCCACCAGCGGGCCGGCGCCGAGCGCTTCCTGCGCGTACACGGGAATGTAGGAACTGAGGCCGAGCAGGATCGCCCCCACGCCCACCGCCAGGAAGCCGCTGCTGAGCAGCAGCCGGCGGCGGAAGATCCACAGCGGGAGCACCGGGTCGGGCGCGGAGCGCTCGACGAAGCCGAACGCGATCAGCAGGACCACCCCGGCGCCCAGGACGGCGAGGCCGATCGGCGAGGTCCAGGCCCAGGCTTGTCCGCCCTCCAGCACGCCCAGGATCACCAGGGTGAGACCGGCCGCGAGCAGGCCCGCGCCGCGATAGTCGACGGCCGGGCGCCGCCGCTCGACGCGTTCGTGGAAGCGGCGCAGGATCGCGGCGCCGGCCAGCAGGCAGATGGGGATGTTGACGAAGAAGATCCAGCGCCACGACACCCACTCGGAGAACACCCCGCCCAGCGTCGGCCCGACCACCGACGCGACGCCCCAGACGCCGGCCACGTACCCCTGGACCTTGGCCCGCTCGCGGACCGAGTAGAGGTCGCCGATGATCGTGATGGTGGTCGGCATGATCGCCCCGGCGCCGAGACCCTGCAGCACCCGGAACACGATCAACGGCACGATGCTCCAGGCCACGCCGCACAGGATCGAGCTGACCAGGAACAATCCGATCCCCCAGAGGATGACCGGCTTGCGCCCGAACAGGTCGTTGAGCTTGCCGTAGATCGGCACCGAGACGGCCTGGGCCAGCAGATAGACGGAGAAGAGCCAGGGGAACTCGGTGAAGCCGCCGATGTCCGCGACGATCGACGGCACCGCGGTGGCGATGATCGTCGAGTCGATGGCGATGAGGCCGGTGGCCAGCATCACCGCGAGCAGGACCGGGCCGCGTTCGGAGCGCAGCCCCACATTGTTCTCCGTCACCATGCAGGACTACCCCAGCCAAGCCGTCATCGCGCGGCCGGCGGCGGAAGAGAGGCCCGGATCACGCCTGTTCCCGGCTGCACCACCAGCTCGTCCGCCCGCCGACCGTGCTCTTGACCATGGGCGCGCCGTCGCGGGGACAGCGGCCGCCCGCGATGCGGAACGGGATGATGCCCAGCGTGTGCACCCCGCCGTCCCTGATCGCCGAGCGCACCGCCCGGCGGGTGGCCCGCAGCAGGCGGTCGACGTCGTCGGCGGTGAGCCGGTCGACCCGGCGCCCCGGGTTGATGCGCGCCGACCACAGGATCTGATCGGCCAGCAGGTTCCCGATCCCGGCGATCGCCTCCTGGTCGAGCAGGCGGGCCTTGACCGGCGCCGTGCCGGACGCGAGCGCCGCCCGGAACTCGGCCGGGGTCATGGTGGCCGCGTCCGGGCCCAGCGAGGCGATCGGCG
>NZ_JBEZGQ010000201.1:0-10940 GCF_040650095.1 Actinoplanes sp. NPDC048791
CGGTCTCCGGCCCCGGCCCGGTCTCCGGCCCAGGCCCAGTCCCGGGCAGCTGGCCCGGCCCCAGGCCCGGCCGCGCCGCCGCCCGAGCGAGACGGCCCGGGCAGCGAGCCGTCCCCAAATAGCAACTGCCCGCGGCCGCCTACTTGTTGAGCGCGGTCAGGAACCGGGCCGCGATCGGCACCGCTGCCTCAGCCCCGGCCCCGCCCTTCTCCACCATCACCGCGAACGCGATGTCACCCTGCCAGCCCACGAACCAGGCGTGAGTTTCCTCTTCGCCGTCTTTGAACTCGGCCGTGCCCGTCTTGCCCAGCACCGGCTTGCCCGGCACGTCGGCCAGGTCCGTGGCCGTGCCCTTGGTCACTACCTCGCGCATCATCGTGTGCAGCGGCTGGATCGACGTCGCCGCCAGTTTCGGGCCGTCGGCGATCGGTGCGGCCGGGGCCGGCTCCGTCACGAGCTTCGGCTGGATGAACTGGCCGCGGGCGACCGCCGCCGTCGCGCCGGCCATCGCCAGCGGGCTGACCGCAGTCGCGCCTTGGCCGAAGGTTGCCGCGGCCAGCTCGGTGGGGCTGTTCGCCGGGGAGATCTTGCCGCTGAAGGAGTCCGCGCCGAGGTCCCACTTGGCGCCGAGGCCGAGCTTCGTCGCGGCGTCCTGCAGGCCGTCGGCGCCCAGCTTCGGGGCCAGGTTGACGAACGCGGTGTTGCACGACTTCGCGAAGTCCACCCGGAACGGGACCGAGCCGAGCTCCATGTCGTGCGAGTTCTTGAACGAGCGGCCGCTGACCTTCTTGGTCTTCGGGCAGTCCACCTCGCCGTCGAGGGTCACCGCCTTCTTGTCGAGCAGGCCCAGCGTCGACACCATTTTGAACGTGGAGCCGGGCGGGACCTGGCCGGTCATCGCGGTGTTGACGCCGGCGCCTTCCGGGCCGTTGGCCACCGCGACGATGCTGGAGTCGCTGATCCGGATCGCCACCAGGGCGCTGGGCTGCTTCTCCTTGGCCACCGCGGCGTCGGCCGCGTTCTGCGCCGCGACGTCCAGGGTCGTCTTGATCGGCTTGCCGGCGACCGGCTCGTTGCTGAACAGCTGGGAGTCCTCGACCTTGTCGTCGGGGGTGCGGCGGGCGATCACCACGGACTGGCCGGCGGTGCCGCGCAGCTGGGCGTCGTACCGCTGCTGCAGGCCGCCGTGGCCGACCTGGTCGTTCTCGCGCAGCGCTTCCGGGTTGGCGTCCAGGTCGTCGCGGGTCGCGGGGTCGACCGTGCCGAGCAGGGCGCGGGCGAACGGCCGGGTGGGGGCGAGCTCGCGTTGCCCCTCCTGGAAGACGGTGCCGTCGAGGGCGCGTACCCGATCTCGGATCTTGTCGTAGTCGGGGCGCCGCAGCGTCACGATGTCGATGAAAGCACCGTCGTCGGTCGCGTCCTTGACGCGTTCCGCGATGAGTTTGAAGTCGACGTCCACGTCGATGGACTTGAAGAGCTTGCCGAGCTCGGTGAAGAGCTTGGCCTGGTCGGTGATCCGGTTGGGGGTCACCCCGACGGTGACGACCGGCCGCTGGGTGACGATCGGCTTGCCGTCGGCGCCGAGCACGTCGGCCCGGTCGGCGGCCTTGCGGCGCAGCTCGAGCCGGTCACCGGCGGTCAGCTCGCTGTGCACGATGGCCGGCTCCCAGATCACCCGCCAGCCGTCGGTGTTGCGCTTGGTGAGCCGCACGGTGCTCTGGTACGACCAGGAGGTCCCGCCCGGCAGCGTCCAGTCGAGCTTCACCGGGCCCGAGGCGATCTCGCCGGTCTCCTTGGGTTTGCCCTCGGCCGAGAGCAGCAGCGACGACTTCTTCAGGTCGCCGGCCAGGCCCTGCAGCTGGGTGAAGACGTCGTTCGCCGAGATCTTGGCGCCGTCGGCGGTGACGAAGCCGGTCTTGCTGAGGTCGCCGTTGCGCCAGCCCTTGAGGAACGTGTCCAGGGTGTCGCCGGGGCCGTCCGAGCCGGAGCAGGCGGCCGCGCCGCCTGTGATCAACAGCAGGCCGGCCATGGCGGCCAGGACCCGGCCAGCACGTCCGTTGCCGCGCATGATGCCACCCTTCCCTCGGCTCGATTCGAGAAACCTACGGAACGGTAACCGGAGTCGGGCCGCCGCGTTGACCCGTGGTGGGTGAGATGTATCAAATTCGGGTGTCGGATCTCTTCCGTGCACCCCGGGTGTGGCCCGGGCTGTCGGGGGGACGCTCTAGGCTGATGCCCGACACGTCGAACCCACAATGTCGTGGGTGAGGGGAGCCCTAGGTCATGGCCGTCGCCGATGAGGCAGCGATCGAATCCGATCCCGAGCTGGATTTCGGGCCCGGCCCCGGGCTGGCCCTGACGGGCCGGCTGGGGACGTCCGACGATGAGCTGGACGAGCCGCTGCCCAACGCCGAGCGCCTGGTGGCGCAGGCGGTGGAGCTCGCGGGGCAGGACCACACCACCGCGTCGCTGGTCGGCCGCTTCTGGCGGTTCGCACCCGACGAGGAGCTGGTCGGTTACACGCCCGCCGAGATGCATGCGGCAGCGCTCGCGCACCGTGAGCTGGCCCATACCCGGCGCCCGGGTGAGCTCCGGCTGGACATCAGCGCCCCGACCGAGCGGCAGTCGCACACCGTGCTGTCGATCGTCACCGACGACATGCCGTTCCTGGTCGACTCGGTCACCGCCCTGCTCGTCGCCCACCAGCTCGACGTGCACCTGCTGGTGCACCCGCTGATCGTGGTCCGGCGCGGGCCCGACGGCGAGCTGACCCAGGTCGAGGCCGACGTGGAGCCCGACGACGCGATCGACGGCGACCTGGTGGAGAGCTGGATCCGGGTCGAGGTCGACCCGGTCCGCAACGCGGAGGCGCGCTCCCAGCTGCACCAGGAGCTGTGCCGGGTGCTGACCGACGTGCGCGACGCGGTCGACGACTGGCCCCGGATGCGCCAGCGCGCGGTGGTCATCGCCGACGAGCTGGCGGCGGCGCGCGGCTCCGAGCGCAAGCTGCCGGTGCCGGACAAGGACGTCACCGACACGATCGAGCTGCTCAAGTGGCTCGCCCACGACCACTTCACCTTCCTCGGCTACCGGGAGTACCAGCTCGAGGGTGACGTGCTGACCGCCGTGCCGGGCACCGGCCTGGGCATCCTGCGCGGCGACAACAGCACCCCCCGCAAGCTGTCCTCGATGGCCCCCGAGGCGCACCGCCGCGCCCTGGAGAAGCGGCTGCTGGTGATCACCAAGGCCAACTCCCGGGCCACCGTGCACCGCTCGGCCTACCTGGACTACATCGGCGTCAAGGTCTTCAACGAGTCCGGCGAGGTGGTCGGCGAGCGCCGCTTCCTGGGCCTGTTCTCCAGCTCGGCCTACCGCACCAGCGTCCGCGAGCTGCCGGTGGTCCGCCGCAAGGTGATGGAGGTGCTGGACCGCTCCGGCCTCTCGCCGCGCGGGCACTCCGGCAAGGACCTGCTGCAGATCCTCGAGACCTATCCGCGTGACGAGCTTTTCCAGATCAAGACCGATGACCTGTACGAGGCGGTCGTCGGCGTGCTGCGGATGGCCGGCCGCCGGCAGCTGCGGCTGTTCCTGCGCCGCGACGGGTACGGCCGTTTCATCTCCTGCCTGATCTACCTGCCCCGGGACCGGTTCACCACCAGCAACCGCCAGGCGATGCAGGAGATCCTGCTGCGGGAGCTGAACGGCATCGGCGTCGACTACACGACCCGGGTGACCGAGCGGATGCTCGCGCGGGTGCACTTCATCGTGCGCACCGACCCGGCCGACCCGCCGGGCGCGGTGGACCCGAACGTGCTGGCCGAGCTGCTGGCCGACGCGACCCGGATGTGGGACGACGACTTCTCCCTGGTGCTCGAGCGCAAGCTGGGCGAGGAGCCGGCCAAGGACCTCTTCCACCGGTACGCGCCCGCGTTCCCGGACAGCTACAAGGACGGCCACACGCCGTACGAGGCGGTCCAGGACATCGCCAAGCTGGAGCTGCTGGAGGAGACCGGCCAGCTGGAGATGCACCTCTACCGCAAGCGGCACGTCAACCGCGACGGCAATGCCGAGCCCGACGACGCCGACGTGCGGTTCAAGGTCTTCCGGTACGGCGAGCCGATGATGCTCTCCGCGGTCCTGCCGGTGCTGCACTCGCTGGGCGCCCAGGTCGTCGACGAGCGGCCGTACGAGGTGCGCCGCCCCGACGGCACCGTCTACCTGTACGACTTCGGTCTGCTCCCGCCGGCCGCCCACCGCGAGCTCTCCGAGGTGCGCCCGCAGGTGGAGAACGCCTTTGCGGCGGCGTGGCGGGGTGAGGCCGAGGTGGACGGCTTCAACGAGCTGGTGCTGCGGGCCGGGCTGACCTGGCGGCAGGTCGTGGTGCTGCGGGCGTACGCGAAATATCAGCGGCAGACCGGCAACGTCTTCTCCCAGCGCTACGTGGAGTCGACCTTCATCGCCTACCCGGAGATCGCCCGCCTGCTGGTGCAGCTCTTCGAGGCGCGGTTCTCGCCGCGGCTGGAGCTGGGCGAGGAGGAGCGCGCGCGCCGCGGCGACGAGCTGGTCGAGCAGATCACCACCCTGCTGGACGGCGTCGACAGCCTGGACCAGGACCGCATCCTGCGTTCCTACCTGACGCTCATCCAGGCCACGCTGCGCACGAGCTTCTTCCAGCGCGGCGCCGACTCCCGTCCGAAGTCGTACGTGGCGTTCAAGCTCGATCCGCAGGCCATCCCGGACCTGCCGGCGCCCCGGCCGAAGTACGAGATCTTCGTCTACTCGCCCCGCTTCGAGGGTGTGCACCTGCGCTTCGGCGCGGTCGCACGCGGTGGCCTGCGGTGGTCGGACCGCCGGGAGGACTTCCGCACCGAGGTGCTGGGCCTGGTCAAGGCGCAGATGGTGAAGAACGCGGTGATCGTGCCGGTCGGAGCCAAGGGCGGCTTCGTGCTCAAGCAGAAGCCGGGCGACCGCGACGAGGCCGTCGCGTGCTACCGCCTGTTCATCGGCGCGCTGCTCGACGTCACGGACAACATCCACAGCGGCAAGATCGTGCCGCCGGTCGACGTGGTCCGCCACGACGGCGACGACCCCTACCTGGTGGTCGCGGCGGACAAGGGCACGGCCACGTTCTCCGACATCGCCAACGAGATCTCGGTGAGCAAGGACTTCTGGCTCGGCGACGCGTTCGCCTCGGGCGGCTCGGCCGGCTACGACCACAAGAAGATGGGCATCACCGCCCGCGGCGCGTGGGAGTCGGTCAAGAAACACTTCCGCGACCTGGGCGTCGACACCCAGTCGCAGGACTTCACGGTGGTCGGCGTCGGCGACATGTCCGGCGACGTCTTCGGCAACGGGATGCTGCTCAGCGAGCACATCCGGCTGGTGGCCGCCTTCGACCACCGGCACATCTTCCTGGACCCGGACCCGGACGCCGCCACGTCCTACCGGGAGCGCCGCCGGCTGTTCGACCTGCCGCGTTCGTCGTGGGCCGACTACGACGCCTCGCTGATCAGCGAGGGCGGCGGCGTCTATCCGCGGACGGCGAAGTCCATCCCGGTCACGCCGCAGGTCCGCGCGGTGCTGGGACTGGGCGACGCGAAAGCCGTGAGCCCCACCGAGCTGATGCGTGCCATCCTGGCCGCTCCCGTCGACCTGCTGTTCAACGGCGGCATCGGCACCTACGTGAAGGCGAGCACGGAAACCCACGCCGAGGTGGGGGACAAGGCCAACGACCCGATCCGGGTCAACGGCTACGAGGTGCGCGCGAGGGTCGTCGGCGAGGGCGGCAACCTGGGCCTGACCCAGCGCGGCCGGATCGAGTACGCCCGGGTCGGCGGGCCGCCGGACGAGAGCGGCAGCGGCCACGGCGGCCGGATCTTCACCGACTTCATCGACAACACGGCCGGCGTGGACTGCTCCGACCACGAGGTCAACATCAAGATCCTGCTCGGCGGCGCGGTCACCGACGGCGAGCTGAGTCTGCCCGACCGCGACGAGCTGCTGGCCGCGATGACCGACGAGGTCGCCGCGCTGGTCCTGCGGGACAACTACGAGCAGGCCACCGCGCTCGGCAACGCCCGGTCGCAGGCCCACTCGCTGCTGCCCGTGCACCGCCGGATGCTCACCACGCTCGAGCAGTCGGGCCAGCTCAACCGCGAGCTGGAGGCGTTGCCGACCGACAAGGAGCTGGCCGCGCGCCACGAGGCCGGTGAGGGGCTGACCGCTCCGGAGTTCGCGGTGCTGCTCGCGTACGTGAAGATCTCGCTCGAACGCCAGGTCCTCGCCGACGTCCTGGTGGACGAGGCCTGGACCAACGACGTGCTGGCCCGGTATTTCCCCACCCCGCTGCGCGAGCGCTACGCGGCCCGGATGGCCGGCCACCGGCTGCGCCGCGAGATCATCTCGACGGCCCTGGTCAACGAGGTGGTCAACCGCGGCGGCACGTCGTTCGTCTTCCGCGCGATGGAGGAGAGCGGCGCCTCGGCGGCGGACGTGATCCGCGCGTACGTCGTGGTCCGCGACGTCTACGGGCTGCCCGGCCTGTGGGCGGCAGCGGAGCAGCTGGACAACGAGGTGGCGACGCCGGCGCAGACGCTGGTCTACCTGGAGACCCGGCGGCTGCTCGACCGGGCGGTCCGCTGGCTGGTCAGCAACCGCCGCTCGCCGATCGACGTGGCCGGCGAGATCGCCCGGCTCCGCCCCGGCGTCGAGGCACTGCTGGCCCAGCTCCCGACGGTGGTCGTCGGCGTCGAACGCCGCTCCCTGGAGAGCCACGTGACCACGCTGGCCGAACGCGGCATCCCGGAGCAGCTGGCCGACGCGATCTCCCGGGTGGTCTACGGCTTCGGCATGCTGGACATCCTGGAAACGGCCCGGGCCACCGGCCACGACGCGACCGAGGTGGCGAAGGTCTACTTCGTGATCTCGGAACGCTTCCAGATCGACGTGCTGCTGTCACACATCTCCCGCCTCCCGCGCGGCGACCGCTGGCAGACATTGGCCCGCATGGCGCTGCGCTACGACCTGTACGCGGCCCTGGCCGGCCTGACGGCGGAGGTGCTGCAGTCAACTCCGGCCTCGGCGGCGCCGGAGGACCGCCTGGCCGAATGGGAGCAGGTGAACGCGGCATCGATGGCCCGGACGGGAAACGCGATGGGCAACGTGGAAGAGGCCCCGGCGGACCTGGCGGCGTTGTCGGTGCTGCTGCGGCAGATCCGTACGTTGGTGAAGACCTCGTCGGCTGTGTGAGGGCTGAGGCCGCGTCCGGCGCTGCCGGGCGCGGCCTTCCTCCCCGAGCGCCGCCCCGCGCGATCCTCACCGTCAGCGGCGGTCGCTGCCGTGCCCCCTCTGAGCAACCAGGCGGTAAGCGCGGCCTTGCTTCCCGCCCGACCGTGGCGGTCAGCGAGGGGCGACGTTCTCGTCGATGAACTTGGCGATGGCCTTCGCCACTCTCTGCGGTGCGCGGCGTTCGGCGTTGTGGCCCTGGCCGTGCAGCAGCAGCCGGCGGGTGTTGGGCAGCGCCCGCTCGAGCGCGTCCAGCCGTTCCGCCAGATGCCGCGGTGACTTGTCCCCGCCGAGCAGCAGGATCGGCATCTTCAGCTCCGCGTACGCCGCCAGCCGCACCCCCAGCGCATCCAACGCGTCGTTGTCGTCCAGCTGCCGGACCACCCGCTGCCGGTACTCCGGGTGCCGCCCGACGATGAAGCCCGCCAGCCAGGCCAACGGCGCCGGCATCCGGACCACGTCCCGCAGGAAGATGGCCAGCGCCTTCCCCGGCTTGTCCTGGGCGATCGCCACGCGGGCCCGCGCCAGCTTGTCGTCACTCAGCGGCGCGCCGATCACCACCGGCGGCTCGTAGAGCACCGCGCCCGCGTATGCCCCGGGGTTCGCGACCAGTGCCTCCAGTGCCACCACCGCTCCCGACGAATGCCCGACCAGCACCGGCCGGTCCAGTTGCGCCGCGATCGCCGCCACGTGGCCGACCTCCTGCGCCATCTTCGACGGTCCGGGCAGGTCCATGCGGTAGCGGCGGCGTTCCAGCCGTACCGTCCGAAAGCGGTCCCGCAGCAGGTCCGTGACCGGCTGCCAGACCGTGCGGTCTCCCATGCCGCCGTGGATGACCAGGATCGGCGTGCCGATGCCCTCCTCCACTGCTTGTGCTTCCGTGCCGTCGTCCGCGAGGGCCCGCATGACTCCTCCTTAGCGCCGCTAAGGAGAATTTAGCACTGCTAAGGTGACGTCGTGAAGGGCTTGACGCGCGAAGTGCTCATCGAGGCCGGGCTGAAGTTGCTCGACGAAGTGGGCCTGGAGGGTCTGACCGTGCGCCGCCTCGCCGCCGAACTGGGCGTCCAGTCGCCGGCGCTCTACTGGCACATCCGCACGAAACAGGAACTGCTCGACGGCATGGCGAACGCGATCATCGTGCGCGCCGGGATGGGACCACCCCGCCCCGGCGAGCCCTGGCAGGAATGGCTCGCCCGGCGGGCCAGGTCCTACCGAGCGTCACTGCTCGCCAGTCGCGACGGTGCCCGCGTGGTCTCCGGAGCCGTGCGTAGCGGTGACTCGGTCCGCCACTTCGAGCAGGAACTCGCGGCGATGGTTGAGCGCGGCTTCACCCCCGTCCAGGCCCTGCGCACGATCACCGCGCTGAGCCACTACATCAACGGCCACGTCCTGCAGGAACAGGCAGTGGCCTCGACCATGGCCGAGCGCGGCGAGCACCCGGACCTGAGCGAACTGCCGACCCTGGCCGCGGCCCTCCGGTCCGGCAGCCCGATCGGCGACGAGGTCTTCGAGTACGGCCTCGCGACGCTCATCAAAGGTACGGAATCCGTCCTGCGCCCATAGCCGGTTATCCACAGCCCCAACGTTGTCCACAGGGGTCCCCGCGGGGCTCGTGGATTGCGGCAAGCTCTTCGCATGACTTCCACGACGGCGACAAATGGCCCGGGCGGCCGCGTCCTGCCTGCTCGCGACGCCAGTCAGCCGGCGTCGCCGGGCAACGGTCGCGCCGGCACTCAAGGTTCGCGTCGATGTCGGGGTGCCTGGCCTTGACCGATGCGGTGATCGCGACGAGCAGCGCCGCCGTCTCGACGGCTGCCCGGTTCGATGCACGGTCGCCGGCGCTTGTTCGGTGTCCGTGTCGGCAGCTGATTCGCTGCGGCAGTGTGAGCCGGGCGCTTCACCCGATGATTGCTCCCGAAATCATCGGAGCGCCCGGCCCACCATCCGTGCCGCAGGGTGGTCTCGAACCGGTCCCGAGGTTCGAAGCCCTGCGACATCCCCAGATCCACCTGCGAAAGTGACGCTACGTGGTGATCGGTGCACCGGGGAAGCACTGGGTGTGCGATATGACCGTTCGGCTGGCCGATTCCAGGCGACAGATCCGGCTATAGCTGCCCGGCCGGTCGGAAACCACCACCCAGCAGCGCGCCCAGCTCAACTGGCAGTAACGCAGAGTAAAGGAGGTCCTCGGTGCGGAACGTGATCAGTCTTCGCGGCGGATGGTGTCGAGCAGGGCCAGGATCTGGCGCAGGGCGGGCCGCAGCACGCGCAGCCGGGACAGCCCGACCAGGCGGTCGATCAGCGGCACGACGCCGTCGATGAGGCGCCGGGTTCGGCGCTGGTCGGGGGAGCGGTCGTAGACCCAGAAGAGGACTACGCCCATCCAGCCGAGCCACAGCAACTCGGGCAGTTCCTTGCGCAGTTCCGGGTCGAGCTTCGCGGAGGAACCGTCGACCGCATCCCGGAAGATCGCGATGGCGGCCTCCCGGGCCGGCGACGACTCCTGGGAGAACGGGCTCAACGGCGAAGTCGGCTCGGCGGCGGTCTTGAAGAACGTGGCGGCGAACGAGTGGTAGGGCTGGTTGACGTCGATCCCGGCGTGCAGCGCACCCCGCAGCCGGGCGGCGAAGTCCTTCTCGTTGGCGAACACGACCTCGGCCGCCGCCCGGTGCGCGGCCTGGGTGCGGTCGTAGAACCCCTGGATGAGGTGTTCCTTGGAATCGAAGTAGTAGTAGGCGTTCCCGACCGCGACCCCGGCTTCCTTGGCGACGGCCCGCATGGTGGTCTCGGTGTAGCCCCGCTCCCGGAACAGTCGCAGTGCGGTTTCCAGGATCAGCTGCCGGGTCTGCTCACCTCGCGGCCGCCGCGGCTTCTCCTCGCCACCCTCCGACTTACCGCCGGCGACGGCGGCGCCATCGTCCGTGCCGGAACCAGAGGCGGTCTCGATCGGGTTCACGCTTTCAGCCTTCGGAGCAGCGCCGGGCCCACCCGTCGGAGTCGTTCCCGTGGCCGTCGCCGGCTCAGGGGACGGGCTGTGGGGGAGCGCCGGAGAGCCGACGCCGGGCTCATCGGCGGCGGGGTCAGCGGCACTGGTCGTCACACACGTCACCGTAGTCGTCCGCCCGCGTCGACTGGCGGACGGCAGCGGCGGCGGCGATGAAGCGCCGCGCCGTCGGCAGCAGCCGCGGGGAGCTGAGCCGCTCGGCCATCCCGCGGTAGTCCGCCAGCGCCCAGAGGCAGGCCAGCCAGGCGCCGTCCGAGACGTAGACCAGTCCACCGTCGGTGATCACGGTCAGATCCCGCAGCGTGGCGGCATGGTCCAGCCCGGGAAAGCGCTGCCGGGCCTCGGCCGACCCGGCGGGCACAAAGAGCAACGGTACGAGCTGAGCGCGGCCCGCAAGCCACCGATGCGCGGCGCGGCAGATCGGGCAGCCCTCGTCGTAGAGAACGGTGAAGTACCCGACCCGGCCGGCCCCGTGACCGGCCGGATCGATGGTCCCCGTCATGCCGGTGCGGGCGGCGGAACAGGCCCCGCCATGCCCTGCCCAGGCCACTCACTCGGCCGGGCGCCGCCTTGGTCGGCCAGGACATCCTGAACTGGTTCATCGACCTGCTCAAGGGCGCGGTGGCCCCGATCTACATGGCCATCGACGGCT
>NZ_JBEZGQ010000202.1:0-10932 GCF_040650095.1 Actinoplanes sp. NPDC048791
CGGACCACGTGGTCCGGGGAGCGCCTTTCTGCAGTGGCGTTGCTCAGCTCTCGAAGACGCCGGCGTCCACGAGGCGCTTCTCGGTCGCGCCCCAGCCGTGCTGCGGGAACGAGGCGTCCAGGCCCTCGATCTCGGCGCGGATCTTGGCGCCGTGGCCGGCGGCCGCGAGGGTGCGGATCTCCTCGACGAAGGCGTCCGAGTCGGTGCGGAGGTGGTTGGTCTTGCCGTTGGTCAGGTTACGCACGTAGGCGAAGCGCCCTTCGGCGAGCGGGATGAGGTACTTGAACTCACCCAGCACGCTCAGGGCCCCGCCCTGACCGGCCTGGCCGGCGCGGACTGATGCGCGGGCGGTCTTTGAGGTGTTGCTGGCCACGGCGGTACTCCTAGCTAGGTATTCCTCGGCAAAGTTGTCGGCAGAAAATGCCGCAGCCAGCCTACACGAACCCGGCATGGCCGTGCCGCCGGACGGGGTTCGGCCGTTAGGTCAGGTGTGCCTCGACGGCCATTCACATGTCGATATTGCGGTTTCTCTGGCGCACCATCCGTACCACCCGGCATCATGGAGCACGATCAACCGCGGTCGAGGTCGTAGGGGAAGACGCACCTCGGTCTCCGGGAGGTCACCGTGCCAACGTGTGGCGTCGTATACGTCCACTCGACTCCACTCGCCGTGTGCCAGCACGTCGAGTGGGCGATCGCGCGCGTCCTGACCGCGCCGGTCAATCTGCACTGGACGGCGCAGCCGGTAGACCCCGGCATGCGGCGTTCCGAGTGCAGCTGGACCGGACGGCCCGGGACTGGCGCCGAGCTGGCTGCTGCCCTCCGGCAGTGGCCCATGATCCGTTTCGAGGTCACCGAGGAACCGAGCCCCGGAGTCGACGGGGAGCGTTTCATGCACGTCCCGGGCCGCGGACTGTTCCGCGGCACCATCGGGGCGTCCGGTGACATCCAGATCGGTGAGGATCGGCTGCGGGCCATCATGGCCGCGGCCAAGGCTCCGGAGGCGCTTTCGCATGCCCTGGAGAAGGCGCTGGGCACGGCGTGGGACGCCGAGCTCGAGCCCTACCGGTACGCCGGGGACGGTGCGCCGGTCACCCTGCTCACCCGGGTGGGCTGACCCGACGCCAGGAAGCGGTCCTGCGTCTCGTGGCCGAACCATGGGCGGGGACCGCGCCGGTCTCCTGCCGGTTGTCGCGGGGCGGTGGCCTGCCGGTTGTTGCGGCGCGGTGACCTTCCGGTTGTCGCGGGGCGGTGGCCTGCCGGTTGTTGCGGCGCGGTGACCTTCCGGTTGTCGCGGGGCGGTGGCCTGCCGGTTATTGCGGCGCGGTGACCTGCCGGCTGTTGCAGGGCGGTCACCTGCCAACTGCGGGACTGGGCGCCGACCCCCTGGCCAGCGGACGTTGATGGACAGGCCATGCCCAACCGACGGGCCGGCTGCTTGCCTCACAGTCCGGTCGAAGCGCTGATCTCGCGTCGACATCGCCGTTCGGGACGGCAGCACCGGCTGCGGCGCCGGTCACGACGCGGCGGCGAAAGTCGGCCGCAGCCCTGAACGGCACCTCGCCGGTCGGGCGACCCCGCCCGTTGTCAAGGGGGTGTTCCTGCCCCCGTTCTTGGGGTGGACCCGTTTGTGCACGCGCTCGGGAGCTGATCGAATGACAGCCGTGAAGAGGGCGTTTCGCGTTGCTGTGGCCGTACCCGTGGCTTTGTCTCTGCTGGCCGGGTGCGGCGGCAGTGATGCGCCGCAGCAGCCGCGACCTGCTCCAGGCTCCGCGTCTCCCGCCGCTTCCGCGCCCTCCGTCAGCGTCGCCCCGACCGGCGATCCCACCGCCCGGGCGCGCGAAGCCGTCAAGACCTTCACCGACGCCCAGCTGGCCGGCCAGGTCCTGATGCCCTACGCCTACGGCGACAAGGCCGACCAGGTGGACGAGACGGCCGCCGCCGGCAACAAGCGGATCGCCGGCGTGGCCACCCCCGCCGAGATGGTCACCAAGTTCGGGCTCGGCGGGCTGATCCTGGTCGCGTTCACCCCGGACGACCCGACCGGCGCCACCAATCCGGCGACGAATGTGGACGATCCGCAGCAGGTGCGGGCGCTGACCGACGGCCTGCAGCGGGTGGCGACCGGCCTGCCCGGCGGGGCGCCGCTGCTGATCGGCACCGATCAGGAGTACGGCGTGGTCACCCGGGTCAAGACCGGCGTGACGCTGCTGCCGTCCGCGATGGCGTTCGGGGCCGCGGGCAAGCCCGAGCTGACCGAGGGCGCCTGGCGGGCGGCCGGCACCGAGCTGGCCGCGATGGGGATCAACCTCGACTTCGCCCCGGTCGCCGACACGCTGGGGCCGCAGGGCAGCTCGGTGATCGGCTCGCGGTCGTTCGGCGCCGATCCGAAGGCGAATGCCGCCCAGGTCGAGGCGGCTGTGCGCGGGATCCAGGGCGCCGGGGTGGCCGCGGCGCTCAAGCATTTCCCTGGTCATGGGCACACCGCGGGGGACAGCCACGACGACCTGCCGGTGGTCGCGCAGAGCCGGCCGAAGTGGGAGAGCGAGGACCGGCCGCCGTTCGCCGCCGGGATCGCCGCGGGTGCCGGCGTGGTCATGTCCGGGCACCTGGATGTCGAAGGCCTGGACAAGGGAGTCGCCGCGACGTTCTCGCGCAAGATCATGACGGATGTCCTGCGGGGTGAGCTGAAGTTCGGCGGGGTGGCGATCACCGACGCCATGAACATGCCGCCCGCGATGAAGTGGCCGGCGGGCGAGGCGGCGGTCCGCGCGCTGAACGCCGGGAACGACATCCTGCTCATGCCGCCGGATCTGGCCGGTGCGCGGGACGGCATCATGGCCGGGCTCAAGGACGGCAGCCTCAAGCGGGAGCGGCTCGTCGAGGCGGTCACCCGTGTCCTGACGCTCAAGTTCCGCACCGCCGCGCAGGTGCGGCCGGAGCTGTCTGCGCTCGGTTCGGCCGAGCACGTGCGGGCCGTCGGCGCCGCCGACGCGGCCGCGATCACCCTGCTCAAGGGCCCGTGTTCCGGGCCGCTGGTGTCCGGCCCGGTCACGGTCACCGCGTCCGGCGGTCGGGAGGCCGCCCGGATCACCCTGGTCAAGGCGTTGCAGGACGCGGGCGTCAAGGTCCAGGCCGCGGGCGGCGCGGTTGTGCACCTCGTCGGGTACGGCGACCGGCAGACCGACCTGAGTCCGGACGCGACGGTCACCGTCATCATGGACACTCCACAATTGCTGGCCGGGTCACGATCACCGACGCTGCTCGCGACCTACTCGTCCAGCCCGCTCGCGCTGAGCGCGTTGGCCGCGGTGCTCGCGGGCAAAGCTCCTGCGCCCGGCAGGTCTCCGGTAACGGTCGGCAAGCTCCCGCGCAGCGCCTGCGTCAAGTGAGCAGCCGGCGTCGGCCGGGTGAGGCGAATGGCCGGTGTCGGCCTGGTCGGGTGAGCCGCGAGTGGCGGCCTGGTCGGGTGAGCCGCGAGTGGCGGCCTGGTCGGGTGAGCCGCGAGTGGCGGCCTGGTCAGGTGAGCCGCCGGAAGCGTCCCGGCGCTGACCCGTGCCGGCGCCGGAAGGCGGTGGCGAAGGCGAACTCGGAGGCGTAGCCGACCCGGTGCGCGACGGTGGCCACAGTGGCGTCCGAGTCACGCAGCAGCCGCGCCGCCACGGTCATCCGCCACCAGGTCAGGTAGGCCAGCGGCGGCCGTCCGACCAGGGCGTTGAAGCGACGGGCGAACGGCGCCCGGGACAGTCCAGCGTGCGCGGCGAGGGTGGCCACCGTCCAGGGGCGGCCGGGGTCCTCGTGCATGGCGTGCAGGGCGGCAGCGGTCACCGGGTCGCGCAGGGCCGCTGCCCAGCCGGTCGGTGCGGCGGGCTGCTCGGCGTACCAGCGGCGTAGCAGGTAGAGCAGGAGCATCTCCAGCAGCGCGGGCACGACGGCGTCCGTGCCGAGGCGGGGATGTTCCAGCTCGGCGGTGAGCAGGCCGACGGCGGCGCGCAGTTCGTCGGTGGGGCTCAGGTGGATCACTTCCGGCAGGTCGTGGACCAGCGGGTGGACCTGCGCCGGGTCGATCTCGTACGCGCCGCAGAGCATGACCACCTCCTGCCCGTGCGGCCGCGTCCCGGGCTCGTCCGTAGACGGACTCGAAGGCTCATCCGTGGACGGATTCGGAGGTTCGTCCGTGGACGGATCCGGAGTGCCACCGCCGGGCACCGACCGCAGACGAGACCCTCCGGGCGGCAACGGCGGCGAAGCGTCTGTGCACGGGGCGGGCACGGCATCCGGCCTGTCGGCGAGGGCGTGCGCACGACCATGCGGCCGGAACACGACATCGCCGGCGTGGAGCCGAACCGGCGCGGCACCACCGGGCGGAAGCAGCCACGGCGACCCCCGCAGGATCACCTGGAAACCCATCGCCCCGGGCACCTCGGCGAACTCCTGCGCCCACGGCGCATCCCACCCGAGCAGCATCGACCGCGGCCGCCCGGTCCGCTGCACGGCGAGCACATCACTGAGCACATCCATCGCCGCACCCACCGAGACGATCGCGAAGGTTTTCAGGACTTGAAAGCATAGGTCGTCCTCACCGACCAGCCTACGGTCGGTGGTCATGAGAGCTGCGCGCATCCACGAGTACGGCGACCCGGACGTCATCCGCGTCGAGGACATCCCCCAGCCGCTCCCGGGGCCCGGCGAGGTGCTGATCCGCGTGGCCGCCACGTCTCTGAACCCGACCGAGACGGCGCTGCGTTCCGGCTTGCTCGCAACGATGTTTCCGGTCGTCCTGCCGGTGACCCTGGGCTGGGACGTCGCGGGCACCGTCGACGGCGACCCGGTTCTCGGAATGCTCGACGCAGGCGCGGCCGCCGAGTTCGCGGTCGCCCCGGCCACGTCCCTCGTCCGAGCCCCCGCCACGGTCCTGCTCGCTGACGCGGCCGCCCTGCCGCTGGCCGGGATGACCGCCTGGCAGACCGTCACCGAACACGCCGCGATCACCCCGGGCGAACGCGTCCTGGTCAACGGCGCGGGTGGCGGCATCGGCGGCTTCACGGTCCAGCTGGCCAAGCACGCGGGCGCGTACGTGCTGGCCACCGCAAGCCCCCGCAGCGCCGCGACGGTCCGGAGCCTCGGCGCCGACGAGGTGCTCGACTACACCGCCGGCCCGTTGACGGTGGGGGAGCCCGTCGACGCCGTGCTGAACTGCGCGGCGATCGACCCCGCCGCCGCGGCCGCACTCGTGCCCCTGGTCCGGCGGGGCGGCCGGATCATCACGGTGGCCACCCCGATCGAGTCGTCGGCGTCGGTGACCGCCCGGCACATGGTCACCCGCAACGATCCGGCCGACCTCGCCACGCTGGTACGGCTGGTGGACGACGGTGTGCTGCGGTTGGTGATCACTGACCGCCGTACGCTCGGCGACCTGCCGGAGCTGCACCGGCTCGCGGAATCAGGCGGCACCCACGGCAAGATCATTGTGACGCCGTCGCGCTGACCACCTCAGAGTGGAATGTTGCCGTGCGCGCCGCGGGCCGCCGGGGCCGCGGCCAGAGCTTCCGCGATACGGCGACGGGTCTGGTCCGGCGTGATCACGTCGTCCACCACACCGATCTCCAAGGCCCGGTTGACCCCGCCGGCCGTGTGCAGCTGCTCCTCGACCAGCGTCTCGCGGAGTGCCTCGCGCTGGTCGTGCGGGGCTGCCGCCAGCCGCTTGCGGTGCAGGATGTTCACCGCCGCGCTCGCACCCATGACCGCGATCTCGGCTGTCGGCCAGGCGAACACGGCCGTGGCGCCCAGCGCGCGGGAGTTCATCGCGATGTACGCGCCGCCGTACGCCTTGCGGGTCACCAGCGTCACCCGCGGCACGACCGCCTCGGCGAACGCGTGCAGCAGCTTCGCGCCGCGCCGGACCACGCCGTCCCACTCCTGGCCGAGACCGGGCAGATACCCGGGTACGTCCACCAGCACGATCAGCGGTACGCCCAACGAGTCGCACATCCGCACGAACCGGGCGGCCTTCTCCGCACTGGTCGCGTCCAGGCAGCCGCCGAGGCGCAGCGGATTGTTGGCGATGACGCCGACCGTACGACCACCGAAGCGGCCCAGCGTCGTCGACACGTTCGGCGCCCACTTGGCGTGCAACTCCACGCCGGGCTCGTCGAGCAGCGCCCGCACCACCGGCTTCACGTCGTACGCCCGGTTGGCCTGGGCCGGCATGGCCTGGGCCAGGTCGTGGCCCGGCGTGCTGCCCGCCGCGACGTCCGCCGGGGTGAGCCGGCCCTGCCGGCCGAGCAGGACGGTCAGCTTGCGCGCCTCGGCCAGCGCGCTCTCGTCGTCCTTGGTGGTGATGTGCACGACGCCGGAGCGGCGGCCGTGCGGCTCCGGACCGCCGAGGCGTTCCATGTCGACCTGCTCGCCGGTGACGCTGCGGACGACCTCCGGCCCGGTCACGAAGATCCGGCCGGCCTTGCTCATGATCACGATGTCGGTCAGCGCCGGGCCGTAGGCCGCGCCGCCGGCGGCGGGCCCGAGGACCACGGAGATCTGCGGTACGCGCCCGGACGCGCGCACCATCGCCGCGAAGATCTGCCCCACCCCGTCCAGCGCGACCACACCCTCGGCGAGCCGCGCCCCGCCGGAGTGCCAGAGTCCCAACACCGGCACCCGCTCGCGGACCGCGGTGTCGATCGCGTCGACCACGTGCCGGCAGCCCTCGACACCCATCGCGCCGCCCATCCGGGTGGCGTCGGTGGCGAAGGCGATCGCCGGCGTGCCGTCGACCTCGCCCCGGGCCCACAGCACGCCCGAGTCATCCGCCGGAGCGAGCAGACGCAGGGTGCCGCTGTCGAACAGTGCCCGCAGGCGAAACCGCGGATCACGGGTGTCGATGGTGGGATCGGCGGGAGATGAGGTCGTGGTCACAGCGCTTCTCCTAACGGTTCACCGCGCGAGGTGTAGGACCGGACCGGTCACCGCGCGGGTGAGAGCCGGACCGCGCGGCGCGAGACCGAACCGGTCACCGCGTGCTGACGACGCGCGGGATGAAGACGGGACCGCGCGACGTGCGGACCAGACCGATCATCGCGCGGGGTTGCAACCGGATCGCGCGGTGTGAGGAGTCGGACCGGTTACCGCGCGGGGGTGAAAGGCCGGAATGGTTGCCGCGGGGGGTTGCAACCGGACCGCGCGGTGTGAGGAGTCGGACCGGTCACCGCGGGGATGAGAGACCGGAATGGTTACCGCGCGGGGTTGCGACCGGACCGCGCGGTGTGAGGAGTCGGACCCGGTGACCGCGCGGGGGTGAAAGACCGGAATGGTTACCGCGCGGGGTTGCGACCGGACCGCCCGGCGGGAGAATTCGGACCGGTTACCGCGCGGGTTGCAACCGGACCGCGCGGTGTGAGGACTCCGACCGGTCACCGCGCGGGGATGAGAGACCGGAATGGTTACCGCGCGAGGTTGCAACCGGACCGCGCGGTGTGAGGACTCGGACCGGTCACCGCGCGGCAGTGAAAGACCGGACCGATTACCGCGCGGGTGTAGAACCGGACCGGTCACTGCACGGGATGAGAGACGGACCGAAGCGGCGCGAGACCGGGCCGACCACCCCGCGAGCTGAAGACCGAACCACGCGGCCTGCGAACCGGACGGTCACCGAGCGGCGAGGAACCGGACCGGCTACCGCGCGGGGTGAACCGGACCGCTACCGCGCGGGGTGAACCGGACCGCACGGCGTGCGAACCGGCCCGCGCCACAGGAGGACCGGACCGCGCGGCGTCGAAACCGGCCGGTCACCGCGCGGCGTGAGAACCCGACCGCGCGGTGATCGACCGACCCGTCAGGCGCGGGTGAAGACCAGGGCCACGTTGTGCCCACCGAAGCCGAACGAGTTGTTCAGCGCCGCCGGGATGTCGAGCTGGCGGGCCTTGTGGGCGGCCACGTCGAGCGCCAGCTTGTCGTCGGGGTCGTCCAGGTTGATGGTCGGGGGGACGACGCTGTCGCGGATCGCCAGGATTGTGGCGATCGACTCCAGGGCGCCGGCCGCGCCGAGCAGGTGCCCGGACATCGACTTGGTCGAGGTGAGGACCGGGTGGTCGCCCACCGCCGTGAGCAGCGCGGCGATCTCCGTCATGTCCCCGGCCGGGGTGGAGGTCGCGTGCGCGTTGACGTGCACGATGTCGGCCTTGGTGAGGCCCGCGTCCTCGATCGCCCGGCGGATCGCCCGGATCGCGCCGGCGCCCTCGGGGTGCGGCTGCACGATGTCGTAGCCGTCCGAGGTGATGCCGGCTCCGGCCAGCCGGGCGTAGATCGTCGCGCCGCGGGCGATGGCGTGGTCGGCGCGCTCGAGGACGAGCGCTCCCGCGCCCTCGCCGAGCACGAAGCCGTCGCGGCCCTTGTCCCACGGCCGGGATGCCTTCTCCGGCTCGTCGTTGCGGGTCGACATGGCCCGCATCGAGGCGAAACCGGCGATCGGCAGCGGGTGGATCACGGCCTCGGTCCCGCCGGCCATGACCACGTCGGCCCGGCCGGACCGGATGATGTCCAGGCCCAGCGACAGCGCCTCAGCGCCGGTCGCGCAGGCGCTGGCCATCGAGTGGACGCCCGCCTGGGCGCCGAGCTCGAGGCCGACCCAGGCGGCGGGGCCGTTGGGCATCAGCATCGGCACGGTGTGCGGGCTGACCCGGCGCGGCCCGGAGGCCTCCAGGATGTCGTCCTGGTTGAGCAGGGTCTGCGCACCGCCTATGCCGCTGCCGAAGCTCACGGCGAAGCGCTCCGGGTCGAGCCCGGAGTCCTTCAGGCCGGCGTCGGCCCAGGCCTGGTGGGCGGCGATCAGCGCGATCGCCTCGGAGCGGTCCAGCCGGCGCAGCTTGACCCGTTCGATCACCTCGGACGGGTCGACGGCGAGTTCCGCGGCGATGCGGACGGGCAACTGCGCGGCCCACTCCTGGGTGAGGGCTCTCACCCCGGAGCGGCCGGCGAGCATGGCGTCCCAGGTGGACGCGACGTCCCCGCCGAGCGGGGTCGTCGCGCCGAGCCCGGTGACGACGACGTCAGTGTTGCTCATGTCAGTGGTTCGCCTCGATGAAGGAGACGGCGTCGCCGACGGTCTTGAGGTTCTGCACCTCGTTGTCGGGGATCTTGACGCCGAACTTCTCCTCGGCGGCCACCACGACCTCGACCATGGACAGCGAGTCGACGTCCAGGTCGTCGGTGAAGGACTTCTCCTCGGCGACGTCGTCCGGGTTCACCCCGGCGACCTCCTCGAGGATCTCGGCGAGGCCGGAAGTGATCTCAGCGCGGGTTGCCATGTTCGGTGGTTCCTCTCGATGGTGGGAAAAGCTACGGGCAGCGGATGACCTGACCCGCGTACGTGAGGCCGCCGCCGAAGCCGAAGAGCAGGACCGGGGCGCCCGAGGGCACCTCGCGGCGCTCGACCAGCTTGGACAGGGCCAGCGGCACACTCGCCGCGGAGGTGTTGCCGGACTCGACCAGGTCCTTGGCGACGACGACGTCCGGGCCGAGGCCCAGGCGCTTGACGATGCCGTCGATGATGCGGGTGTTGGCCTGGTGCGGCACGAAGGCGGCTAGCTCCTCCGGCCGGACGCCGGCCCGCTCGCACGCCTGCAGGGCGAACGGCGCCAGCGCGGTGGTCGCCCAGCGGAAAACGATCTGGCCCTCCTGCTGGATGTACGGCTGCCAGCCCTCGATGCGCAGCACGTCGCCCTTGTCCGGGGCCGAGCCCCAGAGCACCGGGCCGACGCCGGGCTGCTCGCCGTCGGGGACCGCGGAGACCACGGCCGCGCCGGCGCCGTCACCGAAGAGCACGGCGGTGGTGCGGTCGGTCCAGTCGGTGACGTCGGAGAGCTTCTCGGCGCCGATGACGATGGCGTTGCGGCTGGCGCCCGCCCGGATCGCGTGGTCGGCGGTGCCCAGGGCGTACGAGAAGCCGGAGCAGGCGGTGTTCAGGTCCATCGCCGCCGGGGCGGTGATGCCCAGCCGGGCGGCGACGCGGGTCGCCACGTTGGGGCAGCGGTCGATGGAGGAGCAGGTGGCCACGACGACCATGTCGATGTCGGCGGCGCTGAGCCCGGAGCCGGCCAGCGCCTTCTCCGCGGCGAAGGTGGCCATGTCGGCGACCGACTCGGCGTCGGCGACGCGGCGCTCGGCGATGCCGACCCGGTCCTTGATCCACGCGTCGTTGGTGTTGACGATCTTGGCCAGATCGTCGTTGGTGACAATGCGCGAGGGCTGGTAGTGGCCCATCGCGACGATGCGGGAACCCGCGGTCATCGTGTTGCTCCTTCGTTCGCGACGGACGTGGTCACTGCTGCTGCCCGCCGATGCGGGCCACCGGCTGGCCGGGGGCCACCGGGTCGTCGTGGTGGGCGAGCCACTCGGTGAGGATCCCGGCGGCGTGCGCGGCGACCTCGACCGGTCCCTGCCGGGTCGTCACCTGGCCGATGACCTGGCCCTGCCGCAGGTCCACGCCCTCGGCCAGGCCCTCGGCGGGCTGGAACAGCCCGGCGCTGGGCGCGACCACGACCCGGAAGAGCGGGGTGGGCTCGTGGGTGGAGGCGGTGCCGTGCCGGGCGATGAGGTCGCGCGCGGCGGGCAGGTCGTCCGGGGTGTTGAGGGTGACGATCTCGGGGGCGTTCTCGCCCTTGAGCTCGCGCTTGGCCAGCCCGGCCAGGGTGCCCGCCGGGGGCAGCTCGATGATGCCGGTGACTCCCAGGTCGCGCAGGTTGCGCAGCACCAGGTCCCAGCGGACCGGGGCGGTGACCTGGCGGACCAGGCGCCGCAGCATCTCGCGGCCGTGGTTGACGGCGGCGCCGTCCAGGTCGGACAGCAGGATCCGGGCCGGGTCGGCGACGGGCACGCCGGCCGCGACGGCCCCGAGGGCCCGCTCGGCCGGCGCCATGTACGGAGTGTGGAAAGCCC